>NYSO01000015.1 GCA_002683015.1 Rhodobiaceae bacterium | reverse complement strand
CAAGAGGGTTTTCACTGGGAAACAATGGAAGTTAAAATTCTACTTCATGAACAGTCATCCGATATTGCTATGGGAGTAGACTCTGATGGTAATTTAAAAGATGAGGGAGCTGGTGATCAAGGCATCATGTTTGGATATGCATGTAATGAGACTTCAGAATTAATGCCTGCTCCAATTTTTTATTCTCATAAAATATTAAAATTATTATCAGAAAAAAGGCATGCAGGATTAATAGATGGTATTCTTCCAGACTCAAAGTCACAGGTAACAATGGTTTATGAAAATAATAAGCCAATAAAAGCTAACTCAATTGTTGTTTCAACACAGCATACTGAAAATTGTTCTCAAGATGAAATAAGTCAAATTGTAAAAAAAGTTATTAATGAGAGTTTGCCAAGTGAGCTTTTAAACGATGAAACGTCTTTTATAATTAATCCNACTGGTAATTTTGTAATTGGTGGTCCTGTTGGCGATACTGGTCTAACAGGAAGAAAGATAATTGTTGATACTTATGGAGGATCGGCTCCTCACGGAGGTGGAGCTTTCTCTGGCAAAGACCCTACCAAGGTTGATAGATCCGCAGCTTATATATCAAGGTATTTGGCAAAAAACGTAGTTGCTGCTGGAATTTCTGATAAATGTACAATTCAGTTATCTTATGCAATTGGTCTATCAAAGCCTTTGTCAATTTNNGCAGACCTNGGTGACAAGGGAAGTATTTCNGAAGACAGTNTGGTAAANTTTCTTTCGGATTTAGTNGATTTAACACCTANAGGTATTCGAGANAGACTAGGGTTAAATAAACCTATTTANAAAAAAACTGCCTCNTANGGGCANTTTGGTAGAGAGCCTGANCAAGACGGNGGTTTTGGNTGGGAAAAGCTAGATTTAGTTGATGCCCTATCAAATGAATTCAAATAATAAATTAATTTCTGTNAAAGGAAGAGAACGTCCTTTAAGTAAAAAACAAAAGCAAGTTTTNTTGTCTTTATCAAAGTATGAATTTGATTTNTNTNTNCTTAGNGATANAGATTATNCNAAAAAAAATAAAATTTTTCTTGAAATTGGNTTTGGNTCAGGTGAGATAATTTTTAAAGAAGCAAGAAAAAATCCTAANAATATTTANATGGGNATTGANTATTATAGAAGAGGAGTTGCTCAACTTTTAAANAAANTAGAAGANCATAATTTGAAAAATATTAAAATTTTTCATGGNGATGCTCATAAGTTTCTAGAAAATTTCTCAGGAATTTTTTTTGATGAGNTTTGGTTATTTTTTCCTGACCCTTGGCCAAAAAAAAGACATGAAAANAGAAGGTTTATCCAAAAAGAANCAATNAANAAGCTTAATGAAGTTATAAANNCTAAGGGTAATTTATATATATCATCCGANGATANGAGCTATATCGCATGGACCTTAAGTTTATTTAACCAAANTNATAAGTTTNAATGGTTAGCTGAAAATCATTTAGANTGGGAAAANCCNTATGAGGATTATCACGGATCTCGNTACGAAGANAAGGGTTTAANGAAGANTAGAAAGCCATATTTTNTAAAATTTAAAAAATTAAATTAAACTNATATGACTAAAATCTTGTAATTTTNTCTAAGTTAGGCTATCANCTTTCTTATATTTCGAATTTNTTNATTAAAATGCGAAGTGGGTNAGTTTGTTCTTTCCCGCTTTTTTTATTACGTAAACGAAAGATGATTGAGAAAGAAAAAATAAATCATATTGAACATCTTGCTGCCCCAGACAAGGCTGCAGAATTTTTTTATTTTTTTAAAAATATTATTGATAAAACAGAATATCAGTTTGTTCGATTAAAAATTAGTGGGAAAGAGGAGCTGAATATTCAAATTATGGCTGAGGATAAAAATAGATCTATGGTTATCGAAGACTGTAAAGTGTTGAGCAATATTATAGTTGATGAAATAGACTTATCTGAAGATTTTAATTATGAGTATGTATTAGAGGTTTCTTCCCCAGGTATAGATCGCCCACTTACTTCTAAAGAAGACTTTGATTTCTGGGTTGATAATAAAGTTTTTGTTAAATTAAAAAAACCAATTAATAAAACAAAAAAAATTACAGGTACTTTAAAAGGGATATTTAATAAAAATATTAAATTAGAGGATGTTGATGGTGATAACGCTTTAGAAATTGAAGTAGATAATATTAAGGACATTAATATTATCTGGTCCCCTGAAGTCACTAGTTTAAATTAATATAAATTTTTGAGAGGTAAGTTAATATGTCTACAAAAGGAATAAGTGCTAATAGACTTGAGTTATTGCAAATAGCTGACGCTGTTGCTCGTGAAAAATCTATCGATAAAAATATTGTTATCTCAGCAATGGAGGAGGCTATTCAAAAAGCGGCGGCCTCTCGTTATGGAATTGAAAATAATATTAAAGCTGAAATTAATCCAGAAACTGGATCTATAGCTCTTATGAGATTGCTTGATGTTGTAGAGAAAGTTGATGATTTTTCAACTCAAATAAATCTGGAAGACGCCAAACTGCGTAATCCAGAAGCTGAAATCGGTGGAGAGCCAATTGAAGAAGAGTTACCCCCTATAGATTTTGGGAGAGTGGCAGCTCAAAGTGCAAAACAAGTTATATTCCAAAAAGTACGCGAAGCTGAAAGAGAGAGGCACTATGAAGAATTTAAAGACAGAGTTGGTGAAATCATAAATGGAGTTATTAAGCGAGTTGAATACGGAACAGTTGTTGTGGATCTTGGTAGAGCAGAGGCTGTTATAAGGAAAGATGCTTTATTACCNAGAGAAGTCTATAAACCTGGAGATAGAGTAAGNGCATATATAATGGAGGTAAGAAGGGAGGTTCGGGGTCCTCAAATTTTCTTATCACGAACTCACCCTGATTTTATGGCTAATCTCTTTGCTCAAGAAGTTCCAGAAATATATGATGGAATTATTGAGATTATTGGTGTTGCAAGAGATCCAGGTAGTAGAGCAAAAATAGCTGTATTATCNANAGACTCCTCAATAGANCCAGTTGGNGCATGTGTTGGCATGAGAGGNAGTCGAGTGCAAGCAGTTGTAA
Organism: Rhodobiaceae bacterium; assembly: GCA_002683015.1. Taxonomy (GTDB): domain Bacteria; phylum Pseudomonadota; class Alphaproteobacteria; order MED-G09; family MED-G09; genus MED-G09. The sequence goes on along the minus strand of NYSO01000015.1, from coordinate 10,622 downwards.
ATGAACTTCAAGGTGAAAAAATTGATATTTTAACTTGGACAGAGGATATAGCATCTTTTGTAGTTAAAGCNTTACAGCCAGCCGAAGTTCAAAAAGTTGTTTTATATGATGAAGAACAAAGGTTAGAAGTTGTCGTTCCTGAAGANCAACTNTCTCTAGCAATTGGTAGAAGAGGTCAGAATGTAAGGCTTGCATCAAGTTTATGTGGTTGGGATATTGATATTTTAACTGAAGATCAGGAATCTGAAAGGCGTCAAAAAGANTTTCAGGAGAGGACNCAGCTCTTTATGGAAGCNCTTGATGTTGATGAATTACTNGCNCAATTATTGGTAACTGAAGGTTTCTCNGATATTACTGAATTAGCCTATGTCGATGAAAAAGAAATTTCAAGTATAGCTGGATTTGATGAAGATACTGCTCAAGAAATTCAAGCTAGAGCATCTGATTTTATTAATAAAGAAAACGAAGAGCTCGAACAAAAATGTAAAGAATTGGGTATAAAAGATGATTTATTGGAAGTTGAAGAATTATCTTTAAAAATGATTGTTGCCTTGGGTGAAAACGATGTAAAATCCTTGGAGGATTTTGCTTATTGTTCTTCTGATGATTTGTTGGGTTGGGATGAAACAGTAGGAGAAGAAAAGATCCACGAAAATGGTATTTTAGAAGGCTTTGATATAACCTACTCTCAGGCAAATGATTTAATTATGTCTTCAAGGATAAAATTAGGGATAATTCCTGACGAATCTGAGACTGAGGAAATAAATAGTGAAGTTGAGGTTGAAGAGGATTCTNTTGAAAAATCAGAGTAATTTTGCAAACAAATTAATATTTTAGGTTTAAATATAAAAATGTCAGAAAAAACTACAAAAGATAAAAAAGAAAGAACATTATCTCTGAAGCCTGGCTTAGTCTCTTCGACTAATTCTAAAGGTTCTCGATCACCAAGAGCTTCAACAGTTGTTGTAGAGTCAAGGAGAGGAAGATTATCTCAAACAAGAAAGCCAGTAGCGCCCTCTGTAAGAGTTAGAAAAGCGCCTACAGCTCCAAATGTCTTTAAGCCTAAAACAGATAATGAGGGCTTAGATAATAGTACGAGAAATCTTACTGATAGTGAGAGGGATGCAAGAGAAAAAGCTCTTGAGAATGCAAAAATTAAAAAGGAAACAGAAAAGGTTTCAAAAAAAGAAAAGACCTTAAAGAAAGATAAGGTTAAACAAAATATTCCTGATGCTATTGATCCTGCAAATATTCCTGCAAAAAAAGACCCTGAGCTTGTAAAAGAAAAAGTAAAAAATATTAAATCTGAAACCTCTGGGGCTAAAAAGAAAGATCTTAAGAAAACTGAAAAAGAAAAAGTTGATAGATTTAGTAAAGGCAATCAAAAAAGAAGATCAGGAAAGCTATCAATTTCTCAAGCTTTAAATGAAGAGGAAAGGCAAAGATCTCTTGCTTCCATAAAAAGGAGACAAGAAAAGGCAAGAAAGAAATCTGTAGCAGATGATACGCCAAAGGAAAAAATTTCTAGGAATGTAATTATACCTGAGACAATTACAGTGCAAGAGCTTTCAAACAGAATGGCTGAAAGAGGAGTTGATGTTATAAAATCCTTGATGACACAGGGCGTAATGGTAAAAATAAATGATATTCTTGACTCCGATACTGCTCAGTTAATAGCTGAAGAATTCGGACATACAGTTACTAGAGTCTCAGAATCAGACATTGAAGAAGGCCTATCAGCAACAGATGATAGAGACGAAGATAAAAAACNAAGAAGTCCAGTCGTAACTGTAATGGGTCATGTTGATCATGGAAAAACAACATTATTGGACGCTATTAGAGAGTCTAATAATGTTTCAGGAGAAGCTGGCGGTATTACTCAGCATATTGGTGCCTATCAAACAAGAGTTAAAGACGAGAAGAAAATTACTTTTATTGACACTCCTGGCCATGCTGCATTTACATCTATGAGAGCTAGAGGGGCAAAGGTAACAGATATTGTTGTTTTAGTTGTTGCTGCTGATGATGGTGTTATGCCTCAAACCATAGAAGCTATTAATCATGCAAAAGAAGCTGAAGCACCAATTATCGTTGCAATAAATAAAATTGATAAGCCTGATGCAGATCCAAACGCTACACGAAACTCCTTGCTTCAACATGAAATAGTTGTGGAAGAAATGGGTGGTGATATTCAATCAGTTGAGCTATCAGCTTTAACTAAAAAAGGAATAGACGATTTAATAGAAGCGATTTTACTTCAGGCTGATCTTCTTGAGTTAAAAGCAAATCCCGATAGATCTGCTGAAGGCTTTGTTATTGAAGCAAAGCTTGATAAAAATAGAGGTCCAGCAGTTACAACTATAATTCAAAGAGGAACACTAAAGGTTGGTGATATTTTAGTTATTGGTCAGTATTCTGGAAAAGTACGTTCATTGATTAATGATCAAGGAAAGGTNGTAAAGGAATGTTTGCCAGGTGAGCCAATAGAAATTCTTGGTATGAGCCAAACCCCTGAGGCTGGAGATATTTTAACTGTTGTTGAGAGTGACTCAAGAGCCAGGGAGGTTTCAGAATATAGGCAAAGAAAATCAAAGGCTCCTACTCCAAACCTTACCAAAGCAAATTTAGATCAGTTATTTTCAAAATCAAATCAAACTTTAAAGAAAGAGATTTTAGTTGTTGTAAAAGCTGATGTTCAGGGGTCCTCTGAGGCTATTAAAGAGGCCCTTTTAAATTTAGGAAATGAGGAAGTGTCTTGCAGAGTTATTCATGTAGGAGCTGGTGCTATTTCTGAGAGTGACATAACATTAGCAGAAGCNTCAAAAGCATTAGTTTTAGGATTTAATGTAAGGGCAAATAATCAAGCAAAAGATGCGGCTGAAAAATTTGGGATTACAATACTTTATCATTCAATAATTTATGACCTAATTGATGATGTTAAGGCATTATTAGAAGGCAAATTAGATCCTGAACTTCGTTCAACAGTTACAGGCATGGCTGAAGTTTTAGAAGTCTTCAAAAATTCAAAAATCGGAAATATTGCTGGTTGTAATGTTATAGATGGTAAGATCGTAAAAGGGCTACATGCTAAATTGCTTAGAGATGATGTGGTAATTTATGATGGTCTCTTGTCAACTCTTCGAAGATTCAAAGATGATGCAAAAGAAGTTAATGCTGGGCAGGAATGTGGACTTTCATTTGATAACAATCAAGATATTAGGCCTGGTGATAANATTGANTGCTATAAGGTTGATGAAATAAAGAGAACTATTTAGTTATAGGCATTAAAATGAAAAACTTTTCTTTTGAATTATCACGAGGTAAGTCTTCTCAAAGACAAATGAAGGTTCAGGAAATTCTCAGGGCCGCTTTGATCGAGGTTTTACAAAGGGGCCTTACTAAGGAACCATTGTTAGACAACGGAATGATTACAATTAATCATGTAGATGTTTCGCCAGACCTAAAGCATGTAAAATTTTTTTTTTCTACCTTTTGATGAAACAAAAAAAGAAGATTTTTTAAAAGCATTTAAGCGAGCAAATAAAGTAATTAGAAAAGCTATTGGACAACGTGTACATTTAAAATATGTACCCACAGTTAATTTTATATTTGATGATAGTATTACTGAAGTAAGAAATTTAGATAAAATTTTTGCATCAAAAAAAGTNAAAAAAGATATCGAGAGATAATATTTGTCAAAGCAAAATAATTTNAATTATCATGGCTGGNTNATATTAGATAAACCTATAAATATTTCATCTGCNAAGGCTGTTAATATTNTAAAAAANATTTTTAATGTAAAAAAAGCAGGACATGCTGGAACTTTAGANCCTCTTGCTACTGGAGTTCTTCCAGTCGCAATCAATACGGCAACTAAAACGATTCCTTATTTAGTTAATACAGAGAAAACATATAGNTTTANAATTAAGTGGGGAGAACANACNNATACNGATGATACNGAAGGGGAAATTATTAATAAAAGCGANGATAGGCCNTCAGAGCAAGATATAAAAAAAATNTTGAAATTCTTTANNGGTAAGATTNAGCAAAAGCCGCCTCGTTTTTCAGCCTTAAAAATAAATGGTAAAAGAGCATATAAACTGGCTAGAAATAATGATGAGTTTGAAATTTCATCAAGGATTGTAAAAGTTTTAGACTTAAAATTATTAAAATGTATTGATGATAATTTCGCAGAATTTCAAGTGACTTGCGAAAAAGGTTTCTATATTAGGTCCTTAGCAAGAGATATTTCATTAAAGTTAGGTACTTTTGGTCATGTATATACCTTAAAAAGGACCAAAGTTGGGCGATTTAACATTAAAGATGCTTTTCCTCTAGAAACCTTAGAGAAATTAGTGCATAGTGCGCCCGCAGGAAGGATGGCCAAAGATTTTCTTCTTCCCTTAGATTGTGTGCTGGACGACATCCCGGCTCTACATATCTCTGATGAAGAGGCTAAAATGTTTTGTCATGGTCAGGCGATAAATAAAAAAATATCGAGTGATTATATTCCTAATGGTAGTGATGTCTTGGTAAAGAATAGAGAAAGATCTCTAGGCATTGCAGTTTTTTTTGAAGAGAGCTTAAAACCGAAAAGGGTCTTTTCAAATTTTATATATTTTAAAGGAGAAAATGATGTCGATTGAATCTGAACGTAAGAAAGAAGTAATTTCAGAATATGCATTAAAAGATGGAGACACAGGTTCTCCAGAAATTCAAATAGCGATTTTAACAGAGAGAATATCAAATCTCACTGAACACTTTAAAACTCATAAAAAAGATAACCACTCTAGGCAAGGATTGCTGAAAATGGTCAACTTAAGAAGAAAGCTATTAGATTATGTAAAGTCTAAAAATCAAAAGCGTTATGAGGATATAATTAAAAGACTTGGTTTAAGAAGATAAAAGTCACATTTAACTTAATTTGTTAATTAAAATTCCTTTATTAAAAATACATAAATCGGTAAAAATAGGTAAAACGTATAATGTTTAAAATAGAAAACGAAGTATTAGAATGGGGTGGGAAAACCCTAACTTTAGAAACAGGAAGAGTTGCTAGACAAGCTCATGGTTCAGTGATCGCAACTTATGGTGGAACATCAGTTCTAGCTACTGTTGTTGCTGACTATGAACCAAAACCAGGATTAGATTTTTTTCCTTTAACTGTAAATTATCAGGAAAAAGCATATGCAGCTGGTAAAATACCTGGTGGTTTTTTTAAAAGAGAAGGAAGACCTTCAGAAAAAGAAACACTGGTNTCAAGGCTTATAGACAGACCAATTAGACCACTATTTGCAAAAGNGTTTCAAAATGAAACTCAAGTANTTGCTACTGTAATAAGTTACGATGGAGAAAATGATCCTGATGTTGTAGCTATGATAGCTGTTTCCGCAGCTCTAACACTTTCTGGTGTTCCTTTTATGGGTCCAATAGCGGCCGCNAGAGTTGGATATATTAATGATGAATATATTCTTAATCCAACAAAGGAACAATTAGATGAAGATTGTAAGTTAGATTTAGTGGTTGCAGGAACAGACTCAGCGGTTTTAATGGTTGAATCTGAAGCTAAAGAATTATCAGAAGAGGTAATGCTTGGAGCGGTTAGCTTTGGACAAGACTCTTTTAAACCTGTAACAAAAGCAATTATTCAACTTGCAGAAAAAGCTGCAAAAGAACCAAGAGAGCTAGAAGANATAGACCTTTCAGATCTTCAAGAAATTGTAGGCAAGATTGTCAGAGAAAAACTTTTATCAGCTTACAAAGAGAGTGATAAGCAGAAAAGATCAAATAAAATTGCTGAAATTAAATCAGATTTAATTAGCGAATTAGTTAACGAGGATAATCCAGACATAATTGAGTCAGAAGTAAACAGTGTTTTTAAAAATATTGAAAAAGATATTGTAAGGGGAAGTATACTTGACACTGGATTAAGAATTGACGGTAGAGATCTTGAAACGGTTCGTCCAGTGCATTCTGATGTAAGTATTCTTCCATTAACTCATGGTTCTTCTTTATTCACTAGAGGTGAAACTCAAGCCCTAGTTGTTACAACATTGGGAACCGGGCTTGACGAAAAGTATGTTGATGGCTTGGACGAGACATATAAAGAAAAATTCATGCTTCATTATAATTTCCCTCCTTACTCTGTTGGTGAGACTGGTAGAACTGGCTTTACTTCTAGAAGAGAAATTGGTCACGGTAAGCTTGCTTGGAGGTCCTTACAAGCTGTATTACCTGAGTATGATGACTTTCCATATACAATAAGATTAGTTTCTGAGATTACTGAGTCAAATGGATCATCATCTATGGCAACAGTTTGTGGTTCTTCTTTATCATTAATGGATGCCGGAGTTCCATTAAAAAGACCTGTTGCAGGTATTGCTATGGGTTTAATCAAAGAGGATGACAAGGTTGCAGTTCTATCTGATATTCTTGGAGATGAAGATCATTTAGGCGATATGGATTTTAAAGTAGCTGGTACATCTGAGGGGATTACATCCCTTCAAATGGATATAAAAATTACAGGTATCACTAAGGATATTATGGATACAGCTCTTACACAAGCAAAGGCTGGTAGAATTCATATCCTTGCAGAAATGGCAAAGGCCATAGAAAAACCTAGAGAGACTGTTAATTCAACAGCACCTAGAATAGAAACAATACAGGTACCTGTTGATAAAATTAGAGATGTTATTGGTTCTGGTGGAAAGGTTATAAGAGAAATTGTTGAAGAAAGTGGTGCTAAAGTAGATATTAATGATGATGGTATTGTCAAAATTGCATCAAGTGATACAGATTCTCTTAATAAAGCTCTGGAGTTGATTAATTCAATAGTAGCAGAACCAGAAGCTGGTGAGATTTATGAAGGAAAAGTTGTTAAAATCATGGACTTCGGTGCTTTTGTAAATTTCTTTGGGAAAAAAGATGGTTTGGTCCATATTTCTCAGTTAGCTAACGAAAGAGTGAAAAATGTTACAGATATAGTTAGTGAAGGTGATGTCGTTAAAGTTAAANTGNTGGGNTTTGATAATAGAGGNAAGGTAAAACTNTCAATGAAAGAGGTTGACCAAAAAACTGGAAAAGAAATTANTTCTNAATCTGAGGAAACTTCTGAGGANACNCCAAAAGAGAAAAAGCCAAAAAAAGCAAAGAAGACAAAAAAAGATAAAGAAGAAGACTCTAATTAAAAAAAATCATTATTCGGGCTTAGGCATTCCAATTGTATTGTAGCCTAAGTCCACATAATGTATTTCACCTGTAACTCCTANAGACAGATCAGATAGAAGATAGAGACCGGCTGATCCAATGTTATCTAGAGATAGCTTACCGCTAAGTGGTGAAAACTTTTCAGCNTAGTTGAAAATATCTCTAGCACCTCCTACTCCAGCCCCTGAGAGTGTTCTCATTGGACCAGCTGAAATAGCATTAATTCTTATTCCATTTTTACCAAGATCAGAAGATAAATATCTTACAGAGGATTCTAGAGCTGCTTTTGCAACTCCCATAACATTATAATTAGGCATTACTTTTACCGATCCACCAAAACTTAATGTTAAAATAGATCCTCCCTTATTAATATATGGCTCGGCTATTCTAGTTATTTCAGTTAATGAGTAGCAGGATATCTCTAGAGTTTTCAGAAAATTCTTTTTGGTTGTATCAACATATCTACCTGATAGTTCACTCCTATCTGAATAGGCAATACCATGAACTATAAAATCCAAATTTCCCCATTCTTTTTTTATAGCTGAAAAAACATCTTCAATTTCATTTGTATTTGTTACATCACAATTAAAGACTAAATCTGAGTCTGTCTTTTTTGCTAGAGGCTCGACTCGTTTTTTAAAAGACTCACCTTGATATGTATATGCAAGTTTTGCACCATTTTTATGTAATAAATTTGCTATACCCCAAGCAAGTGAATGATTATTTGCAACTCCCATAACTAACCCTTTTTTATTTTTCATTAAAGGTATGGTGAAATTAGATGGATTTTCTTCAGTATCTTGATTCAAAATAATTCCTTATTTATCTGGATGTTTAAATGTAAGTGTTGCGTTAGTTCCGCCGAAGCCAAAACTATTAGATAAAACATATCCCAAATTAACATTTTCTATTTTATTTCTAACAATAGGTATATTTTCAAAAAGAGGATCTACATTTTTTATATTTGCTGACTCGCAAATGAAACTATTACTCATCATTAGAATACTATAAATTGCCTCTTGGACTCCTGCAGCACCTAAACTGTGACCTGTAAGTGATTTAGTTGCGCTTAATGGTGGAATTTTAGATCCAAAAACTTCTTTAATAGCCTCAATTTCCTTAGAGTCTCCAACAGGTGTAGATGTAGCATGAGGATTAATATAGTCGATTTCTTCTTCAATCCCTTTCATCGCCATTTTCATACATCTTACTGCACCTTCTCCTGACGGCTGAACCATATCATGGCCATCTGATGTTGCACCATAGCCAACTAATTCAGCATAAATTTTCGCTCCTCTTGCTTTCGCCCTTTCCATTTCTTCTAAAACTAAAACACCTGCTCCACCGGCAATAACAAATCCATCTCTATCATTGTCATAGGCTCTACTTGATGACGAAGGGCTATCATTATATTTTGATGACATAGCCCCCATTGCATCAAATAGAACTGATAGAGCCCAATTTAATTCTTCTCCTCCCCCAGCAAACATCACATCTTGTTTACCATATTGAATTGTTTCATAAGCATTTCCTATGCAGTGTGAAGATGTAGCACAAGCAGAGGAAATTGAGTAATTAACACCCTTTATTCCAAAAGGAGTTGCAAGTGTTGCTGAATTAGTTGATGACATTGCTTTTGGAACAGCAAATGGTCCAACTCTTTTAGGTCCTTTTTCTCTAGTAATATCTGCAGCTTCAATTAGAGCTTTTGTTGATGGTCCACCTGACCCCATTATAAGGCCAGTATTTTCATTCACAATCTCACTATCCTCAAGACCGGAATCTTCTATAGCTTGTTGCATTGCTATATAGTTCCAAGCAGCCCCATTACCCATGAATCTTCTCTCTTTTTTCTCTAAATACTCTTCAGGGTCTAAAGTCGGCTTACCATAGACTTGACTACGAAAACCTAATTCCTGATGTTCACTTGAGTGAGTGATACCTGATTTCCCATCTATAAGGCTTTTTAATACCTCCTCTTTATTATTTCCTATACAAGATACAATACCTATACCTGTAACAACAACTCGCCTCATTTCTAAATCCCCAGTTATTATTTAAAAAGACCTACCCTTAAATCCTCAGCCTTGTATATTATTTCTCCATCAGCAAGTAGAAGTCCATCACCAATACCTAGAATTAATTTGCTTGTTAAAACTCTCTTTAATGTAATTTGATATTCTAATTTTTTTATAGTTGGTAAAACCATTCCTGAAAACTTTACTCCACCTACTGATAATGCTCTTCCTTTTCCTTCAAGCCCAAGCCAGCCTAAATAAAATCCAAGAAGCTGCCACATTGCATCAAGCCCTAAACAACCAGGCATTACAGGATCATTAACAAAGTGACAATCAAAAAACCAAAGATCAGGTTTTATATCAAGTTCTGCTATGACCATACCTTTTTCATTATCACCTCCGTCTTCAGTAATATTAGTTATCCTGTCAAACATTAGCATTGGTGGCATTGGAAGTTGAGGATTGCCCTCTCCAAACATCTCACCTTTTGCGCAAGATATTAAGTCTTCTAAATTATAATTATTTTTTTGTTCCATATTATCCTCAATAACTTTTAACATAGTTGAATATCGGTGATAAGCGATAAGTATATTTTTTCTTCTTTTTATTGATTAAGACTTTTATAATCTATATTATTCATTTGATGAAAGATTTTATAAATATACTTAGAAAACATAAGCTTAGACCAACTAAGCAACGAGTTAGCCTAGGCTCAATTCTTTTTGGCAAAGGTGATAGACATATTACAGCTGAGATTTTAAAAAAAGAATCAGATGAAGAGAAGCTCATGGTTTCTCAGGCAACGGTTTATAATGTTTTAAATGATTTTTACAGCGCAGGTCTTCTTACTAAGGTAAATATTGATGACGATAAAACTTGGTATGATACAAATGTAGAGCATCACTATCATATATTTTATGAAAAAAATTCTGAATTAGTTGATTTGAAACCATCAGAAATAGATATTAAAATTCCAAAAAAGTTTTCTAAAAATCAGATTAAAAAAATTGATTTAGTAGTAAAAATTTAAATCCTAATTTTCTTTCACTTTCCGGTAATGTCTTTTAATGTATATTCTTAATCTTTGATTAGAGGGGAATATTAAGTAATGAAAAATCAACTTTTTGATCTAACAAAAAAAGTATCATTAATAACTGGAGGTAATGGCGGTATAGGTCTTGGTATGGCAAAGGGGTTAGCATCTTGTGGATCTGATATTGCTATTATTGGAAGAAATATAGAGAAAAATTTAAAAGCTAAAGAAGAATTAGCGAAATTCGATGTAAGAGTTGAAACCTATTCAATTGATGTTTCTAATGAAAAAGATGTTAAAGCAACAATTTCGAATGTTGTTAATGATTTCGGGAGAATTGACACTGTTTTTGCAAATGCCGGCAT
>NYSO01000003.1 GCA_002683015.1 Rhodobiaceae bacterium | reverse complement strand
ATTTAATATGAATATTTTTAAAAATATCTTTAAAAATAATTTATTTATTTTTTTTATTTTTATCTTGGTTTTTAATACAAATGTTGACGCCGCTGAAGGAACAACCCTTAAAAATTTAAAACCTGGTTTTTCTTTTGAAGGACCTTTTGGCAAATTCGACAAGGATAGCTTAAAAAGAGGTTATCAAGTTTATTCTGAAGTTTGCTCTTCATGTCATGGCATGAAGCAATTATCATTTAGAAATTTATCACAACCAGGTGGTCCAGAATTTTCTATTGAAAAAGTTAAGGCAATTGCCTCTAGCTATTCTATTGTTGATGGTACCGATGAATACGGTGAACCAATTGAAAGATCAATGTTACCTAGTGATCATTTTCCAAAACCATTTAGCAATAAAGATGAAGCAAAAGCTGCAAATAATGGAGCATATCCTCCAGATTTATCACTTATTGTTAAAGCACGTGTAGACGGATATAACTACCTTTATTCTCTTTTAAAAGGTTATGAAGAAGAAATGCCGGATGATCTGGATATAGGTGATTTAAGTTATAATCCATGGTACCCTGGCGGCGCAATTGCCATGTATCAACCTTTATATGATGAGTCTGTTGAGTACGAAGATGGAACTCAGGCAACTATCGATCAAATGTCATATGATGTTACTAATTTTCTAGCTTGGGCAGCTGAACCAACCATGGAAGAAAGAAAAAGGCTTGGTTTTATAGTAATGGGTTTCTTAATAATCTTTCTTATCTTGATGTATTTAAGTGTAAATAGATTATTTAGAGATGTTCATTAGTTAATTATTAAATCTAAAGTTCATTATATCACCATCCTTAACTTCATACTCTTTTCCTTCTAATCTTATCTTTCCAGCATCCTTAGCTTCATTATAATTTGAGAAATTTATCAGTTCATCATAATTAATAGTTTCAGCTCTAATAAATCCTTTTTCAAAGTCAGTATGAATTTTACCAGCAGACTCTGGAGCCAGTGTATCCTTAGTTATAGTCCATGCCCTAGTTTCTTTTGGGCCGGAAGTAAAGTAAGTAATAAGGTCTAAAGCATTGTAGCCTTCATTAATTAAGGTATTTAAACCTGGTTCAGCTAAACCTAAGGATCTGATATATTCGTCTCTATCTTCATCACTTAATTCAGAAATTTGACTTTCAATACTTGCAGAAATTTTTATTACATTAATTTCTTTATTCAAACCATATTCGTCAATTTTTTTTGAATATTGATTTCCTGATTTAGCGCTCTCTTCATCTACATTACAAACATAGATCATTTTTTTACCNGTTAAGAGNGAAAATTCTNGAAAATATTTNTGATTTTTTTCATCAAGAGATTTAAAATCAAATAAAATATTATTATTTAATTTTTTNAATATTTCNTCAATAAGAATTAATTTTTCTTTAGANTCCTTGTCATTACTTTTCGCTTTTTTTTCTAATGAGGTTTGNCTNTTTTCTAAATTAGCTATATCTGAAAGAAGAAGTTCTGTCTCAATGATTTCAATGTCTTTTATTGGATCAATTTGTCCGTTAACATGTGTAATATTATCATCTTCAAAACACCTNACTACATGGGCAACAGCATCAACCTCTTTTATATTTGAAAGAAACTGATTGCCAAGACCTTCTCCTTGAGATGCACCTTTTACAAGACCTGCAATATCAACAAAGGTTAATCTTGCAGGTAAAATTTTCTGAGATTNATTTATTTTTGATAATACCTCCAACCTTTTATCAGGAACATCAACCTCACCTATATTGGGCTCAATTGTACAAAATGGGTAGTTTTCAGCTTGCGCAGCTGATGTTCGCGTAAGGGCATTAAATANAGTTGATTTTCCAACATTTGGNAAACCAATTATTCCACAACGAAAGCCCATAATTTACTTTTTAAATTGAAGAATATTCTTTTGGAATTTTTTTTCATCACCTTCAATAAGNGTTGAAATATTTTCAGCGATAGATGTTAATATTTTTTGAAGGGTTTCAGCATCTTCNTTTGATAGATCTCCTAAGACATGACCAGTTACTTTTTCTTTTTCACCGGGGTGACTAATTCCTATCCTTATACGAAAATAATCAGTTCCAATATTTTCATCTATAGACTTTAGTCCATTGTGACCAGCATGACCTCCGCCTTTTTTAACCCTAACCTGCCCNAAAGGTAAATCAAGTTCATCATGAAAAACAATGATTCTCTCNGGGCCAATTTTATAAAAATTTGAAGCTTCTCTNACAGCTCTTCCTGACTCATTCATAAAGGTTTGAGGTTTAAAAGANATTAACTTTCTCTCTTCAAGNGANCCCATTGCTGTCCTTCCTAAAAACTTAGTTCTNCTTCTCCCAAATTTATGAAAAGCCGATAAAGAATCTAAAGCCATAAAGCCAACATTATGTCTGTTGTTTTTATGTTTTTCCCCAGGGTTGCCAAGTCCAACAAAAAGAATTGTATCGTTTGATAAAGCCAAAGTCTCTAATTATTCCTTTTCTTCTGAATCAGATGCATCTGAACTTGTTTCTTCAGTNCTTTCAGCTTCTTCATCGCCTTCAGCACCTTCCGCAGCCTCAGGAGCCTCGGCATCTGCAGCATCAAGAGCTTCAATTTCTTCCTCACTTTTAGGTGCTGCAATACTAGCTATAGTAATATCTCTATCGGTAATAGCGGAGACAATACCCTCAGGAAGTTTAACATCAGATAAATGGACTGTTGCACCAATTTCAAGACCNGTTAGATCTACTTCTACTAATTCTGGAATATTTGTTGCTGGGCAATCAAGCTCGACTGTGTAGCGACTGACATTAAGGATTCCACCTTCTCTTAAACCTGGTGACTCTTCTTCCGCTGTGAAGCTAACAGAAACTTCAACAGAAATTCTTGCATCAGCACCAAGACGAAGAAGATCGACATGGATAATATTTCCTTTAACTGGATGTAATTGAACATCTTTTGAGATTGCTTTAAATTTTTCTCCTTTTGATGTTTCAACATCTATTAATTGAGATAACATTTTTCCTGAATTGTATAACTTTAAGGTTTCAATTGCATTAAGACTTGCTGCTAAGGGTTCTTTTTTATCACCATAAATTATACAAGGTATCTGACCGTTTTTTCTAATTGCTCTCGCTAAAGATTTACCGGTTTCGTCTCTTTCTTCAGCTTTTAATAAGGTGGTTTCTGCCATCCTCTTTCTCCAAAAGTATAATTAAAATTTTTCCTGTGGCGCGTTATAACCCTGCTTTGGAATCAAATCAAGTTAATCGAACAAACTTGATACAGATTTTTCATCAGATATTCTTTTAATTGCCTCTCCAAGAAGCGATGAAATTGAAATAACATCAATTTTATCTGATTTTTTTACAGCATCCGACTCTTCAATCGTATCGGTTATTAATAATTTTGTTAAAGAAGATTTATTAACTCTTTCAACTGCTTTTCCAGAAAGTACTCCATGGGTAACGTAAGAGTATACTTTTGTTGCTCCTTCTCTTATAAGAGCATCAGACGCATTGCAAAGAGTGCCCGCAGAGTCAACTATATCATCAATCATAAAACATTCTTTTCCTTTAACATCACCAATAATATTCATAACTTCAGACTCTCCTGCTTTTTCTCTTCTTTTATCGACTATTGCNAGATCCGCGCCAATCCTTTTAGCTATAATTCGTGCTCTAACAACTCCCCCGACATCAGGCGAGACAACTATTGGTGTGTTGCTGGTTAATTTACTTTTAATATCCTCTACTANAACTGGTGCTGCAAAGAGATTATCTGTTGGAATATCAAAAAAACCTTGAATTTGTCCAGCATGCAGATCCATTGTTAAAACTCTATTAGCACCAGCTTTATCTATCATATTAGCAACTAGNTTTGAGGTAATAGGTGTCCTTGGTCCCGGTTTTCTATCTTGTCTTGCGTAACCAAAGTAAGGTACAACAGCTGTAATTCTTTTTGCAGATGCCCGTCGAAGGGTATCAATAATAATTAATAATTCCATCAAATTATCATTTGCTGGATAAGAGGTTGATTGGATCACAAAAACATCTTCTCCTCGAACATTTTCTTTCATTTCAACAAAGATTTCGTTATCGGCAAATCTTTTTACATCGCAATTAGAAAGCTCAAGACCAACGTATTTGCTAATATCATTTGCTAATTTTAAATTTGAATTCCCAGTTACTAACTTCATTACAACCCCATTAATTTGGATTCTTATTCCTTATTTGTCGTTGTACCACAGGTAAATCCTTCAAGCGAGGGGAAATTTTTGGAAGAAAGGGCAATTACTTTGAATAGATTTCCCATTTCTTTGTCGCTCATTAATCTATTTAAACCAATTCTTAGATCTTTTCGTTGATGATCTTTTGCATTTCTTTCAAGAATTCTTAATCTTTGTATAGCACCCATTTCTTCTAAAAATAAACTCTGGGTGTTAGGCCCATAAAAATTAATATTATTTTTCTTAGCTTGTAATTTAATATCTTTAAAATTTACATGACTTGTTAGGTCTACAAAGCCTGGGTCGCTAAGAGGGTTAATTGGCTTATTATCCTTAATTCCTTGAAAGCTATCACCATGGCCATCTAGATATCCGTAATCGAAAAATATTGCTGCTCCCGAATTTTTTTTAATAAAATTTGAAATATTGTTAATTATTTCTCTAACTTTAAAATTAATTTCTATAATAGAATCCTCTTTTAGATTGACGAAATTACTTGAAATTAATTTTTTTGAAAGCTTTGTAGTTTCATATGAAAAAAACAACTCTTTGTTGTCAGAGTTTACACAAACCTCTTTCCAGTAATTATTTTTTTTAATAAATTGATGAACTGGAAATGTATCCAAGAACTCATTTCCAATAAAAATNGTTGGTTTTTTTGGGATATCGTTGATCTTTTCGAAGTGGGTTGCACCATTTAAGGCTTTTTTTTGTAGTTTTATTAATTCCTCATTAATATCTATAAAAATAAAGTTTTTGATTTTGTTTTTTAGGACTCTATTAATATCTTTTAGTAAAGTACCTCTTCCACCCCCTAAATCAACAATTTGAAAATTATTTGGTTCTTTTAATTTTATCCAAATATCCAAGATCCAGATACCGATAATTTCNCCAAAAATTTGTGAAATATCTGGTGATGTTACAAAATCACCTTTAGATCCTAAAGGCATTTTTTTTCTATAATAACCATATTTTTTATCGCTTAGAGATATTTCCATAAAAGAGGCGATTGATATAGGGCCATTCTCAACAATTATATTGTGTATTTTTTCTTTAAGAATATTCATTTTTTATGGAACGAAAAATTAAAATTAAACCTGCAACTAAGAAGGGAAGAGACAATATCATTCCCATAGTTATATTTGGAATAATATATCCAATATGAGAGTCTGGTTCACGAAAGTTTTCTATTATTATCCTTGAGAAAGAATAAAAGAATAAAAAAGTACCGCTAATTAATCCCTTTTTCTTAAGTCCATTATTAAAGACCATCACTAATAAAATAATAAATAAAATTAAACCCTCCAAACCAGCTTCATATAATTGGCTAGGGTGTCTTGGATTAATACCTGCGTTTGGAAATATTACCCCCCAGGAAAAATTTGTTTCTTTTCCCCATAATTCACCATTAATAAAGTTAGCAATCCTCCCAAAGAAAAGGCCTATTGGTACCACTGCACAAATAACATCGCCGGTTTCTAATACTGGAATTCTGTAATATTTTGAATAAGATATGATAGCTACAATTACNCCAATAGCACCNCCATGAAAAGACATCCCGCCTTCCCATAAAGATAAAATCAATAAAGGATTATTGATGTAGAAATCAAAATTGTAAAATATTACATACCCTAATCTTGCCCCAAAAATAATACCGAATACTATCCAAATAAAGATTTCATCAATATTTCTTTTTGTAATCAATAATTTACATGCTTCTTTTTTCTTTTCAATTATTTTCAGAGCATAAAAAAGACCTAAAACCATTCCTGCCATGTATGCAAGACCATACCAATAGACGTTTATTGGACCAATTGAGAAGGCGATTGGATTAATATCTAAAATATAATTTTCCATATAGAAATTTATACATATTTATAACATTAATTTGAAATTTTTTATTATTATTGGCTATTATCTTTTTTCAATTTGTAGTATCATATTTTTTTCTAACTACTATATATGGTAATTTATGGCATTAGCAAAAAACATTNAAATTCTCGAACACCCCCTCGATACTGTTGAAATCGTAGCAAGTTTAAGAGATTGGACATACGAAAGAAGTGAAACTGAAGTATCTATACTTGCTAAAGGTAAATGGTCAGACTATCAAATTTCAGTTACATGGGTTGATGACTTTGAGGGTATTAATATTGTATGTGGATTTGATCTGAAATTTCAAAATAGACACAAAGATAAAATTCTTGAATTAGTATCATCTATTAATAATCAAATGTGGCTCGGACACTTTGATGTCTGGTCTGATGAAGGTATAGTTTTATATAGAAATACATCTTTATTTAATAGAGATAATATCTCTCAAGATCAGCTAGATAATGTNATGGTTAGAGCAGTATCTTCTTGTGATCAATTTTTTCCAGCTTTTCAATATATTTTATGGGCAGGTAAAAATTCAAATGAAGCTCTGGAGGCNGTNCTTTTTAATACTGANGGTGAGGCTTAAAATTATTGGACAATGGATGATTCTCAAAAATTATTAATCATTGGTCTAGGGAAAATGGGTGGTAGTTTATTAGANGGATTAATCTCAGAAAAATTACCTAATATAGAAATATCTGTTATCGAACCTCATCTAAATGAAACCAATANAGANATGGTAATTAAAAATACNAATNATTATTCATCAATTGATAAAATAAATAGTTTTNATTTTGATGTNNTTATTTTTGCTNTNAAGCCACAAATTGTGAAAGANGTATGTGAANAAATATCATTNCTTTCTAATGGAAAACANTTTTCNATAATATCAATCTTAGCAGGNACAAAANTAAAAACATTTGATAGTTTTTTTAAAAACTATCCAATAATTAGGACTATGCCTAATTTAGCTGCTTCCGAGGGAAGCAGTATCACTGCTTTGTATGGAAATAGTTTTATCGATAGTGATTTTAAACTGCTAACTGAAAATATTTTTTCTANAATAGGTGAATATTTTTGGATAAATAATGAAGATGATATTGACATTATAACAGCCATATCAGGTTCGGGGCCTGCTTATTATTTTTATCTAACTGAGTGTTTGAGCTCTATTGCCAAAGAAATGGGATTAGAAAAAATTGATACTAATAAATTAGCNAAAATTGTNGCAAAAGGATCATCTGATCTTATGATGTCCTCNAGNAAAACAGCAAATGAATTAAAAGAAANTGTTACATCAAAAGGTGGAACNACAGAGGCTGCCTTTGAAATATTAGAAGGCTCTCAAAAGACTTTTTACACTCTCTTAAAAAGTGCAATCAAAAATGCAGTAAAGAGGAGTAAGGAATTAAGTAATTANGAATTCTTTGGGAGTTGAATTTCAACTTTTAGACCACCAATTATACTTTTTGACAAGCTAAGATTCCCATCAAGCGTTTTTATAATATCTTGTGAGATTGATAATCCAAGGCCAGACCCTGCTATATTTTGATTTCTTGATGAGTCAAGTCTTTGAAATGGNTTTAAAGCTTTTTCATAATCTTTTTCANTTATCCCAGGTCCATCATCTTCAATGTTAATATTTATTTCATAATTTGTTTCTGANAGACTAATAATAACTTGATCACCATAAGCTTTCGCATTATTTANAAGGTTAATAATGCATCTTTTTAGAGCAATNTATTTACACTTNTGATTAATATGATTTTCACTTGAAGATTTNAAAATTATTGATTTATTTTTNTCTTNACTTGTTTCNGTGATTTCTTCAATCATTTCATTAATATTAACAATTGAATTTTCTTCGCTTGATACTGTTTGTGAAAAATCTAAATAGGTTTCTAGCATATATTGCATTTCA
>NYSO01000014.1 GCA_002683015.1 Rhodobiaceae bacterium | reverse complement strand
TTCTTGCAAATCTTTTTTTTCAGATCTCTGCAGATCCATTTTTAATCCAGCACTTTGTATTTCATCTGGACCACCCATTATTAATACACCTGTCTCTAAATCTTTAGCGCTTCTTCCCAGAGGTCCAATAACAGTTAAATCAGATTGCGCTAAAGAACCTGGAAGCGCATGACCCCTTGGTGGTAACAATCCCCATGTTGGTTTATGTCCAAAAACTCCACAGTAATGCGCNGGGTTTCTTATTGATCCACCAATATCTGATCCTGTTTCATAACCAGTAAGACCGGCTGCTAGAGCAGCTGCGGATCCTCCAGAAGACCCTCCAGGTACTTTTGAGAGATCCCATGGATTATTTGTAGTTCCATAAACATCATTATAGCTTTGGAAATCTGCNAAATTAAATGGAACATTTGTTTTACCAAAAATTANTGCACCTGAGTTTTTTAATCTCTGAATCGATAAGGCGTCTTCTTTAACAATATTNTCTTTTAAATCCGGCCTTCCATAAGTTGTTGGCGTATTTTTTANACCATATGACTCTTTTACAGTCATTGGAACTCCATGCAANGCTCCAAGTATTTCACCTTTTTGNAGTTTTTCATCTAATTCGCGAGCTTGTTTTCTGGCCTCNTCATAATTTTTAANAATAATCGCATTAATTGAAGGATTATAGTTTTCAACTCTTTTTATAAAATATTCTAAAAGTTCGGAACTGGTTATTTCCTTGTCTAAAATCATTTTAGCAAGTTCATTAGCTGATTTATATGATAGTTGTGTCATTTCATTCCCCTTCAGATAATATAAGGGAATTTTTTTACATGAGAAGAGTATAAAAAATTAAATTGAAATCCAATTACCTTCTGGAGACAATTGCTCATCCTGATCATTATAAAAACTTTCAGCATTGTTTTCTTTGAGAACTTTCAACATGAGAGGAAGTTCTATACCTTCCTTTTCAAGTTTATCAATAATTTTGTAAGGGCCTATATTATCCATTGCTTTAAAAGGACCATTACTCCAATTAAAACCCCATTGCATTGCACGATCAACGCTAACAATATCATCGGCAATAATTGGTACTAGATTTGCTGCATAACATAATGTTGTTCCGTAAACATCCCAAGCAAGAACACCATCAGGGCTATCATCAAATAAAATATTAATATCATTTATATCTAACTCTTCTTTTTTTTGTGGTCTCCAAGTCTTTGTTAACAGATCAAAGGTTTCTTTATTTCGCGAACCATCCTCATTTTTAGTCATTCTGAAAAAACCGCCACCAGTTTTTCTTCCGAATTGGCCATTTGTTATCATTTCTTTTTCTGCTTCAGGAAATTCACCATACTGTTTTCCTAGGTCTCCTTCAGGAAGATTAGATGCAAAGTTTTTACCTATCATTTCCATTACATCCAAACCTATAAGATCATACAGGCTATAGAGTCCTGTTGATGGAAGTCCTATTGGAGTCGAAAGTATTGCATCTACTCTTTCTTGGCTTAATCCTCGATCCAATGCTTCTTTACCTTTATGCAAGCCAATAAACATAAAGAAACATCCAATTCTATTAGCAATAAAACTAATTGTATCTTTTGCAATAACAACCCCTTTCTCTAGGGTTTGAGTGCAAAAAAGATTGAGGGCTTCAACTGTTTCTGGATCTGTATCATTTCCAGGAACTATCTCTAATAATTTCATAGCTTTTACAGGATTAAAAAAATGAGTTACAGCTAAATTCTTTTTTAATCTGTCTGGCATTCCTTCTGAAATTTCTTTCAATAATATTCCTGAGGTATTTGAGGTAAGAATTGTGTGATCAGATCTAACTTCCTCTACTCGCTTTATAAGTCCTCTTTTTGCTTCAGCATTTTCAATAATCGCTTCGCAAATCCAATCATAATTTTTTAGCTTTTCTAAATCTTTATCGAAAGTACCTGTTTCAATATTTGCCATTTTTTCTGGGTTATCAATTGGAGCAGGTATTCCATTTAGCAATCTATCTTTTGCAGCATCAACTGCATCTTGATTAATCTCAAGAATTAGCACCTTTATATCCCTTTCAGCACATAAACCAGCTATACCAGCACCCATAGTACCACCACCAAGAACTGCCACAGATTTAATTTCTTTTGTCATATTGTTTCCTAAAATTTAAGTTCTTCTTTTGAAACTACAATCCCATCTTCATCTGCATAAATAAAATCGCCATCAGAAATTGTAATATTTGCAAAATTTAATGTCACATTAAATTCACCACCATCATTTTTTATAGATTTTTTTGGATGNGCAGCTAATGCTTTAACGCCAATTTTTTCAACTATGATCTCCAATTGATCTCTCACACATCCATTTATNATTATACCAGACCAATTATTTTCAGAGGCCATACTTNCTAAATTTCCACCAAGTAGGGCACAATTCATTGAACCTTCACCATCAACAACTAAAACCTTATTAGTCCCNTCAGACTCAAGAGAAGATCTTACNTTCGTATTATCATCAAGAGTCTTAAGGGTNATAGCTTTACCAAAAAAAGCAGTTCTGCCTCCAAAATCTTTAAAGATTGGTTTTGCAACCAAAGTATTCTCTGGATACTTATCGCATATATCTGCAGTTGGTAGCATTTAGCTTAGGAGTTTACTAAAATTGATCTGCTTCTGTAGAGTCGCTTAACGCTGTTGTTGAAGATTCACCACCTGCAGCAGCTTCAGAAACCATATCAAAATAACCTGTACCAACTTCTCTTTGGTGACGAGTAGCTGTNTAACCATCTTTTTCAGAACCAAATTCTGCTTGTTGAAGTTCTGAGTAAGCACCCATACCGCGATCCCTAAAGTTAGAAGCTAATTCAAACATTCCATAATTTAGAGAATGGAAGCCAGCTAATGTAACAAATTGATACTTAAAGCCTAATTTTCCAATTTCTTCACGGAAAGTTTCAATAGTATCCTTATCAAGATTAGCCTCCCAATTAAAGCTAGGTGAACAATTATAAGCCAGCATTTGATTTGGATAAGCAGCTTTAACTTGTTTGGCAAATTCGGCTGCTACCTCAAGACTAGGTACAGATGTTTCCATCCAAATAAGATCAGCATGTGGAGCATAAGCAATAGCTCTTTTTACGCAATTATCAAAGCCTGACCCTTCTTTAAGTCTATAAAAACCCTCTGGAGTTCTATCATCTCTGTCAATAAACTCATGATCTCTCTCATCAACATCTGATGTAATTAGTTTTGCGCTCTCAGCATCTGTTCTTGCTACTATTATCGTTGGCACGCCGCAAACATCAGCAGCAAGTCTAGCTGCATTTAAGTTTCTAATGTGTTGTTTTGTAGGTATTAAAACTTTACCACCCATGTGGCCACATTTCTTTTCAGAAGCAAGTTGATCCTCAAAGTGAACACCTGATGCACCAGCATCTATATATGCTTTCATAATTTCGAAGCAATTTAAAGGTCCGCCAAATCCAGCTTCTGCGTCAGCTATGATAGGTGCAAACCAATCCCTTTTTGCTCCGCCTTCTGACACTTCAATTTGATCAGCTCTTTGAAGAGTTTTATTTATTTTTCTTGCTAACTCTGGACCTGAATTTGCAGGATATAAACTTTGATCAGGATATGTTGCGCCAGCCGTATTATTATCAGCAGCTACTTGCCATCCAGATAAATAAATAGCTTTTAGACCAGCTCTAACCATTTGCATGGCTTGATTACCTGATAGTGCGCCTAACGAAGATACTTGATCTTCTGTATGAAGCATTTTCCAAAGTTTATTAGANCCTCTTGTTGCAAGTGTATATTCTATTGGAAAAGACCCCCTAAGTTTTTCAACATCTTCAACTGAATATGGTCTTTCAATACCATCAAATCTACCCTCAGGAGCAGAAGGAACTAAATCATAAAAACTTTTTGCCATTTTTTTACCCTTTTATTTTGAAAGCTTATTTATTTAAAGAAATTATTTCTTCATAAGCTGATAGTGTTAGGAATTCTTTACAGTCAGGAGATATAGACATTTTCTCAAATAATTCAATAGCTTTTTCATATTTTCCATCTTTCCATTGATTTTCTCCTATAATTTCTTTTAGACCATTAATTTCATCCTCAAGAATTGATTGAAACAATTCAATTGTAACAGTTCTTCCATCATTTAATGATGTAGAATGTTTTAGCCATTGCCAAATTTGTGCACGAGAAATTTCAGCNGTGGCAGCGTCTTCCATTAAATTATAAAGAGGTACCGCACCTCTACCACCTAGCCATGCAGCAATATATTGTATTCCAACTCTAATACATTCCCTCATTCCATCCTCTGTTTTNTCNCCTTTATGGACCTCTAAAAGATCCTCTTGTGTGATATTTATATTATCCAGTGATACATCAAGTTGATTCTTTCCTGGGATAGAAGTACCAAAAACATCAAGCGCTGTAGGTACTAAACCAGGGTGAGCAACCCAAGTACCATCATGCCCATTTTTAACTTCTCTTTCTTTATCCATTTTTACTTTATTAAAAGCAGCATTATTTTTTTCATCATCATCTTTAACAGGTATTTGTGCTGCCATTCCACCCATAGCAAAAGCACCTCTTTTATGACATGTTTTTATTAATAGAAGTGAATATGCATTTAAAAATGCATCACCCATNACAACCTGAGATCTATCGGGTAAAATATAATCTGGATTATTTCCTAATCTCTTAATGTAGCTAAAAATATAATCCCATCGCCCACAATTTAAGCCGACAATATGGTCTTTTAGCTCATATAAAATTTCATCCATTTGAAAAGCTGCAGGAAGGGTTTCAATTAATACAGTTGCTTTGCAAGTACCGATAGGAATATTCAACATTTCTTGAGCTTTATTGAAAACCTTATTCCAAAGTCTTGCTTCTAAATAACTCTCCATTTTTGGAAGATAAAAATAAGGACCGGTATTTTTTTCAAAAATATTCTTATGATTATGAAATAGGTAAACTGCGTAATCAAAAATACCTCCAGATATTCTTTCTCCATCAATTTCTATATGAGCCTCTTCTAAATGCCAGCCCCTGGGTCTAACTATAAGGACTGATGGATTTGGATTAAGTTTATATTCTTTTCCAGANTTTGGATCCTTGAAGTCTATTTCATCATTCCATAGATCCATCAAATTGATTTGTCCTTGAATTATATTCTCCCATGTTGGTGACATAGAATCTTCGAAATCAGTCATAAAGGTTTTAGCATCAGAATTAAGTGCATTTATAATCATTTTACGATCAACAGGACCTGTTATTTCGACTTGTCTATCAAGTAGATCCTCAGGTATTGAAGCAACTTTCCATTCGGATTCTCTTATTGACTTTGTTTCTTCTAAGAAATCAGGTAATGCTCCATTATCGAGATCAAATTGTTTTCTAAGCCTTTCTTGAAGGACACCTAATCTCTCTCTTTTAAATTCTCTCTCAAGTTCAGCAACAAAAGCTAAGCATTCTTTGGTAAGTATTTTTTCAACTCCAGGATACTCTGGACCAAGGATTACTACACCATCCGGTGTTTCTAAATTTAATGCCATAAATTTTTCCTTAATTTTTTAGATAAATGTTAATGGAAGGTATATCATAGAAAAATTATTTGGATAATGATATTTATCTGATTCTAAGATTTTTTTTGAGGAGCATTTTTAGTTTGGAAAAAAAGAAAAAAATTAAACCACAAAGACCTAGAGGTTTTGAAGATTTATCAGGGAATAGTCTAAATGAACTAATTCAATTGAGAGATTCTATTCAAAAAGTTTATGGTCTTTATGGGTTTGAACCTTTAGAGACGGGAATTATTGAATATTCTGACGTTATAGGCTCCTTTTTGCCTGATCAAGATAGGCCTAATGAAGGGGTTTTTTCTTTTGAAGATGATGACAAAAGGTGGGTTTCATTAAGGTATGACCTTACCTCTGGTTTGGCTAGGTATGTGGCTGAAAATTTTGATAGCTTGCCCAAACCTTATAGAAGATATCAATCAGGATGGGTTTTTAGAAATGAAAAACCAGGCCCTGGAAGATATAGACAATTTTACCAAATTGATGCTGATACGATTGGAAGTGACAATGCTCTATCAGATGCAGAGATGTGTATGATGTTCTCTGATGCAATACAAAATACCGGAATTGAGGTTGGAAATTTTGTTATACGTTTAAGTAATAGGAAAATTTTGGATGGAATTATTGATAATTTAAATATTAATGGAAATTCCTCAGGCTCAGAGATTAATTTATCAATAATGAGGTCAATTGATAAACTTGATAGGCTAGGNTTATCGGGAGTTGAACAACTTCTTGGTGAGGGTAGAAAAGATGAGTCCGGAGATTATACTAAAGGTGCGGGTCTAGAAAAATCATCTATTTCACAAATATTATCATTTTTAGAGAGTGGAATTGAGTCAAAAAGCCAGTCTAGAGATACCTGCCTTAAAAATTTATCAAATCAATTTGGATCTAATATAATTTTTAATAAAGCTATAGAGGAATTATCAGAAATTTCTAACATAATTGATGCTGCTGGATATGATGAAAAGAAAATTATAATTGATCCATCAGTTGTAAGGGGTCTGGGATATTATACTGGGCCAGTTTATGAAGCTGACTTAACTTTTAATATGGAGACAGATCAAGGTTTAGAAAAATTTGGNTCAATAGGTGGGGGTGGTCGTTATGACGACTTAGTTGCCAGATTAAAAGGGGCTAGAGTTCCATCAACAGGTATTTCAGTTGGGATAAGTAGACTTAGAAGTGCTCTTAAGTTTTTAAATAAATCCTCAATCAATAATGAGTCTTTATCAGTTGTAGTCCTGGTTATGGATAAGGATAAAAGATCTGACTATTATAAAATTGCATCCAGCCTTAGGAATGAAGGAATTAGCTCTGAGTGTTATACAGGAGACGGAGGTATGAAAGCTCAATTAAAATATGCTGATAAAAGGAATGCTAGACTTGCCATCATTATTGGAGAAGATGAGATTGCTTCAAACTCTGTAACAATTAAAGATTTATTTGTAGGAAAAGAATTCTCAGATAAAATCTCTGATAACAAAGAATGGAGAAGTGGCAAAGATTCGCAAAAGAACGTCCCAATTAATGATCTTGTTGAAACAATAAAATCAATTGTCTAAAAATAAATTCATATTTTATGAATAAATATATTGATAGTTATATAAATTCATATTATATGAATATTTATGATTGAAGAAACCAATAAAATAATAGACTCACTTGGTGGAACTACTGCTTTAGCCAAGCTGCTGAATGTAAACCTTTCTGCTGTTTCTAATTACAGAAAAAAGGGTTTTCCAGATCGATTGCATTATAAAATTGCAACTTTATGCAATGAAAGAGGTATTAAAATTGATGGTAAAATCTTTGGAGAATTATCTAAAAATTTACCAGCTNTTGATACCAGNCCTTTAGAGATTTTAAGCGAGATTTCAATAAAAGTTATTGANAATTTAACTGAAGATGACTTTGAATTAATAGATCCACCTGTTTTAGTTTCTGCAGACAAGGTTCTTGATAGATTGGGTGAAAATATTGCGGATAAATTATACATATTCTCTGACCCTGCTGGTTCTAGACTTTGTCTAAGACCAGATCTAACAATTCCAACTTGTATACATTATTTAAATAATGGTTTTGATGGTATTAAAAAAAACTATGCATATCATGGAAAAGTATTTCAATTTCAAAATCCCTCCTCCAATGAACCAAATGAATTTAGTCAGGCTGGTCTTGAGATCATTGGTGGCGAGAGTTGTATTGAAAATGAAATTGAGGTTTTCTACAGAACTTATAAATCTATTAAACAATCAGGAATTAAAAATCTTAACATAATTTTTGGTGATGTTTCTTTATTTTCAATTCTAATAGATGTTCTTGATATACCAGCAATATGGAAGGATCAGTTAAAGATAAAATTTTGGAATGATAAAAATTTTAAAATACTTTTAGAAGAGCTGACAATTAAGAAAAGAGTTAACAATCAATTATTCCAAAAGATTTCAAGCTTAGATGATGATACAGCCGAAATCTTCGTCAGAGACACAATTGGTTTATTAGAAAATCAATCCCCTGTAGGTAGAAGTATAAAAGAAATTACTCAAAGATTGATTAAAAAATCTCAAGAAGTTAAAACTGAACCGCTTCCAAAAAGCACTGCAAACTTGATAAAAGAATTTTTATCCATTTCTGATAAGCCATTACAAGCTATAAAAAAATTAAAGGCTGTGTCTAAAAATATTGATAGTAGATTGAGTTCGCAAATTGACTCTATGTCAGCAAGAATAGAAATGATGATTGACTTAAAAGTTGATCTTGAAAATTCTATTTTATCGCTAGAAAAAGGAAGGATGGTTGAATATTACACAGGTTTTCTCTTTGATTTTAATTCCAGTAATTTAAAAAATAGTCAAAATATTGCTGGAGGCGGAAGGTATGATGATTTGATTAATTCTGTCAGCGATAAAAATGATATTCCTGCAGTAGGTGCTGCTATAAATTTAGATAGGCTTGAAAAAATAATATCATTGGAGAAATTAACATGAGCTCTATTCTACTAGCATTACCCTCAAAAGGTAGGCTTTATGAACAAATGAACAAATTTTTTGAGTCCTCAGGGATTATCCTTAAAAGATCTGGAGGTCAGAGAACATATTCAGGATTTATCAAGGGCATAGAAAAAATAGAAATTATTTATCTCTCTGCTTCTGAGATTTCGAGCGAGTTACTTAAGGGTAACATTCATATGGGTATTACCGGTATTGATTTAATTGAGGAGGGTAAAACAACCGCATCTAAAGAAGTAATTTTATTATCGAGATTGGGTTTTGGAAAAGCTAATGTTGTAATCGCTGTTCCTGACCATTGGATAGATGTAGAAAATATTAGAGATTTATCAGAAGTATCATCAGAATTTAGATCCTATAACAATAGAAGAATGAGAGTGGCTACAAAGTTTTCAAATATTACGAGAAACTTTTTTCAAAGAAATGGTATAAATAATTACCGTCTTGTTGATAGTGCGGGGGCTACTGAAGGAGCTCCTGCGGCTGGTACCTCGGAAATAATTGTTGATATAACAGAAACAGGTCAAACAATTGAGGCTAATAATTTAAAAGTTTTAGAAGATGGGGTGATGTTAAAAAGTGAAGTATGCATTTTTTCTAGTGCAAATGATATTTGGAAAGATATTGATCTTAAGCCTGTAGAAAAATTTTTAAGAATAATTTCAGCAAGATCTGAAGCTTTAGGAAATGCTGAATTATTTTTCGATTACACTAAAGAAGACAAAGATTTAGAAATAAATCTATTTAGAGAGTTTAATTCTTCATTTGTAAATGGTTCTCCAAATATTGGAGAGAGTGTTTCATTAATTACACCAATTTCAATGGTACCATCTTGTACTTATTATTTAACAAGTAGAGGATATGGACCAGTAAGAACAAATCGACCTGAGTTTATCTATAATCAGGAGTCAAACTCTTGGAATCTTTTAAAAAATTCTATCAATTGCATATAAAAAAAGGCCATCTTTATAGACGGCCTTTTTCAAATTCATATGAATGTTTTGGACTACATCATGCCGCCCATGCCACCCATGCCGCCCATGCCGCCCATGCCGCCCATATCAGGCATTGCAGGTGCACCTGCACCAGCAGGCTCAGGTTTATCAGCAATTTGAGCTTCACTAGTAATTACTAGTCCAGCTATTGAAGAGGCATCGATCAAAGCTGTTTTAACAACTTTTGATGGATCAACGATACCTGATTTGATAAGATCAACATATGCTTCGTTCTGAGCATCAAAACCCCAATTAGGTTTTGTAGAACCTAAAACTTTTGAAACAACAATTGAACCCTCAACTCCAGCATTTTCAGCAATTTGCCTTATCGGCGCTTCAATTGCACGTCTGACAATTTTAAGACCAGCATTTTCATCTTCATTTTTCATTTTAAGCTTATCAAGAGCTTTTGTCGCTAAAAGAAGGGCTGTGCCTCCGCCAGGAACAATACCTTGCTCAACTGCTGCTCTAGTTGCATTTAATGCATCGTCAACTCTATCTTTTCTCTCTTTAACTTCAACTTCTGTGGCTCCACCAACTTTAATAACGGCAACACCTCCAGCAAGTTTAGCAAGACGCTCTTGAAGTTTTTCTTTATCATAATCAGATGTTGTTTCTTCAATTTGTCTTCTTATTTGACTTACTCTAGCTTCGATATCTTTTTTCTTGCCTGAACCATCAACGATTGTTGTATCATCTTTTGTAATAGAAACTCTTTTAGCAGTACCAAGCATATCTAAAGTAACATTCTCAAGTTTAATACCAAGATCTTCAGATATTACCTGTCCACCAGTTAAAATTGCAATATCTTCTAGCATAGCTTTTCTTCTATCACCAAAACCAGGTGCTTTTACGGCTGCAACTTTCAATCCACCTCTTAATCTGTTAACAACAAGAGTAGCTAATGCTTCACCCTCAATATCTTCAGCAATTATTAATAACGGCCTACTTGATTGAGCTACAGATTCTAGAATTGGTAACATTGATTGAAGACTTGATAATTTAGACTCATGTAAAAGGATAAGTGGATCCTCTTGTTCTGCAATCATTTTATCAGCATTAGTTATGAAGTAAGGTGATAAATAACCCCTATCAAATTGCATACCTTCAACAACTTCAAGTTCTGAATCAAGGCTTTTA
>NYSO01000013.1 GCA_002683015.1 Rhodobiaceae bacterium | reverse complement strand
CGCGAAGAGGATACCTATCGCAACTAAAACACCAAACATTGATAATAAAAAACCAGCCACAAAAATCTCCTCAAAAAGATTACTAAAGAATTTTAATCATATCAAATTATTAACTCGCTAATTTAAGTATTTGAATAATATCGTCCTTTTTATTAATGGGTTTTGGATTAGATTGAACTGTAGGATGCTTAAGTCCATACTCTGCTATTTTCTCCCATTGGCTCTCCTTAATGCCAACTTCGCCTAGTGTTGTTGGTAAACCAAGGTCCGAAATCAACTCACCCACAGCCTCAGATGCCGAAAGGTTTGGCCTGCCTAGGGCGTTTGCTATCCATTTTTGCTTATCCTGATTATAACTCTCATTCCATTTCAAAACAGCAGGTAACATTACGCAGGATGTATGTCCATGAGGAACAGAGCCTATAGAACCTAATAAATAACCAATACCGTGACTTGCTCCCATAGGAGTATTTCCTAAATTTTTTGCAATCATCCATACTGCTTTTTGCGATAAGGATCTGGATATAATATCATCTCTATTTTTATGAGTATTCCTTAACGAATTCCCAAATAATTGAAGAGAGTTTAGGGCCATTGGCGGTATTAAAGGGTTTGTAGAGTTTGAACAGAGGCCCTCAACAGCATGGTCGACTGACCTAATGGCAGTTGATAACCATAACCAATCAGGTGTGTAAAGGGTTATTGCTGGATCAAGTATTACTACTTGAGGACAAATATCATCACCAGTATATCTCTCTTTAAGCTGAATTTTTGTATCCATAGCTCCGCCAATAATAGAGTATTCCCCTCCGGACAATGTTGTTGGAACAGCAATTTGTCTAATCTTAGATTTGACTTTTTGATGCTTATTAGAAATTTTTTTTAATTCATCTACAGAATTTATTCCAAGGGAATAACATAATTGAACAACTTTTACCGTATCTATAGGAGTACCTCCTCCTATAGTAATTATTATATCAGGAGAATTTTTTTGAACACTCCTTGCGCATTCAATAACATTTTCTAATGGGGAGTGAGCAATACAATTATCAAAAAGGCCTACAAATTTTTTACCCAACGCATTTATTATCTTATCAATCTCGTCAGTCTTTTTTGATAATGTTGATGACGCAACTATGAATACTCTATTTACACTTAATCTATTAATTTCATTTAAAATAGCATCCGCTGAGGGTGTGTCCCAAATTACTCTATCTAGAGGCGAGTATGTGTATATATTTTCCATTTATTTCTCTGGCCTAAAGTCTGCTATTGCATAATAATTTGTAATTAAAATATTTTTATTTATCGACAATAAATTTACCTATTGCTTTTAACGCCTCATTAGCTTCAGGAAGAAATGGTGCATAGCCATGAAATACATGAACCATATCATCCCAAACTTTTATACTTACATTGCAGCCAGCTTCTTTCGCTTTTTCAGCGATTTTTTTTGAGTCATCTAATAAAACTTCTCTTCCACCTACATGAATTAACATTGGAGGAAAGCCATCAAAATCTCCATAAACTGGAGATGCATAGGGGTTTTTAAGATCTAATTCGTCATTAATATAAATATCTCTAAATGCAGTAATTGCATCTTTTGAAATATAAGGATCTAAATTTTCATTTGTTTTATATGAATCTGACACAGGATCAAGCTCAGCCCATGGACTTAATGGTATTACAGCATTAGGTAAGTCGGAATTATCGTCCTTTAAGGCTAAAGTAACGCCTATTGCTAGACCTCCTCCAGCAGAATCTCCAGAAATAAATGATTTTTCACATAAAGTATTTCCATTAGGTCCGTTCTCTAACATCCATTTAAAAGCTACCTTTGCATCATTTATCGCAGCTGGAAATTTGTTTTCTGGTGCCAAACTATAATCAATAACTAATACTGAACAGCCAGTTGCTTTAGCAATATGACTTGATAAGGATAAATACCCTCTTATTGTCCCAATCGCATAACCACCGCCATGCAAATATAAAATCCTCTTATTTGGATCAGAGTTTTCTGTTGTTACCCATTGCGCATAGATACCGTTTGCAACAACTGGTGATGAAACTCCACAGGACTTAATAGTTTTGTCTGCAGAAAAATAATCATCGTTAGTATATCTAAAATGCTTCATTCCTATACTTTCATCGGTAATGGAGAAAAATGTTTTAACTAAATCCTCTTGATGCTTAAATACAATTTTACTTTCTTTAGAGCTAATCTCANCCTTATTATAAATTTCNTTTTCACTTTTTAGGAATATNTATATTACTATAATAGCGGTTGAAATAAGNATAAACGCACAGATCCANCCAAATATTAAACCAAAAATTATACTCATTTTTTTCTCCTTTAAACCTTTTAAGCTTATGAAAGACTCATACCGCCATCCACGGTTAACATTTGGCCTGTTACGTAAGAAGCGCCATCACTACTTAAAAAACAACAAACCTCACCCATGTCTTTAGGGGAACCCCACCTTCTGAGTGGTATACCTTTAAGCGAATTCTCATACCTTTTTTCATTTCCAAAAGTAACCTCTGTTAGCTTTGTCGCTACATAACCAGGAGCAATACCATTTACCCTAATTCCGTCTCTTGCCCATGCCTCTGCTAAAGTTTTTATAAGAGTTAAAAGTCCGCCTTTTGAAGCAGAATATGCTGGATTGCCTTTTACAGCATGAAAACTAGCACCAGAGCCTATGATAACAATCGAACCGTTATTTTTTGAGAGATTTTCCTGAAAAAAAGTACATGAAGCCATCACGGAATTTAAGTTTAGATCAATAACTTTTTTAAAAGTTCCCATTTCAAACTCCTTTTGATCATAGGCAACAATTCCTTGAGAGCAGACTAGAGTATTAATATCATCGAAAGGTAGGGATAATTTTTCTAAATTATCATGATTAGATAAATCTAATTTTTGATATGTACATTTTTTTATATTTTCTGATATTTCTTCATCATAATCAGATATCTTATCTCTAGTACCAGTAATACAAACATTCGCACCTTTATCAATATAAGAGGAGGCAATACCTCTTCCTATTCCACTACTTCCACCGATAACAATTATATTTTTGTTTTCAAAATTCATTTTATTACCATTATGCTGAATAACCGCCATCAACAGGTAATGATTGGCCGCTAATATAACCAGCATTTTCGGATGCTAAAAAGACTACAGTATCGAATAGCTCTTCAGGGGCTCCAGCTCTACCAAGTGGAACTTGATTCATCCACTGATCTAAAATACCACCCGGAGGAGAATCAATTTCCTGTGAAAGTCCAACAGCTATTAATCCAACAGCTACACAATTAGCCCTTATTCCATGATGTCCCTCTTCTCTAGCAATTGCAGTACATAAATGCTGTACACCGGACTTAGGAATTGAGGATAGTCCATCTGTGCTAATATATCTATGAATTGCTGCAGTAGTTAATGCTGTAATAGAGCCTCCTCCACTTTCCTTTAAGATTGGAACCACTGCTTTAAGAACATGATAAAAACCCTTAATATCGGCATCTAAAGTATAGTAAACATCCTCAGGTTTTGCCTCTAAAACTGGCATAATATGTAAAAAAGGTCCTGTGGCAAAAATTACAGAATGAATTTTTCCAAACTTATCTTTTGCATCAACAGAGAATTTTTCAACAGCTTGTAAATCCAATAGATCCACGCTTCCGATTAATCCGTCCCTTCCTAATTTTTGTATATTTTTTAAATTATTTTCAGCGCTTTCTTGATTTTTGAAATAAGTAAATGCAACATCACTTCCGCTTTCAGCAAGTAAATTCACAATTCCTGTACCAAGTCCCCCTGAACCTCCAAAAACTAAGGCAGCTCCATCAGAAAATCTATATTTAGTCATTTACTTCTCCCTTTTTTACAATGTAATAAAATCATAAAAAACTAATGCTTAAAAGCATTAAATCTAAGAAACAATTATATCATTTGGATTGGTCTCAAATGAATTCATCAAAACTTCTTTAATTGCTGGGGCGGATAGAATTTTTTCTTCAGCATCTTTTGAAATAGCATTTCCCTGATGAAATCTATTTTCTATTCCTTTAAGAATACAAAAAAGTTTAATTAATGAAAATATGCATGCATTTCTCAACGAATTTATTTCTACTTTTTTTTGGTAAGAATACTCATACCAAGATAAAAAGTCACTTGCCGATGGTAGACCATTTTTTTTCCAGTCCCCTCCTATCCCATACAATACACCTGAAGGTATCAACCAATTGATAATTTGAAAGCTTATATCAACCAAAGGTTCTCCAAATGAAGATAGCTCCCAGTCCAGTACAGCCTTACATTTCTTATTTTCACCAATAACAGTATTATCTAATTTAAAATCACCGTGCAGGAGGGATAAAGTGCTTTCTGTAGGTAATTTACTCAAGATATCTTTATAAACTTTTTCAATTTCTTTATCTTTTTTGGATACATCATCAAAAATCTGATCGTACCAAAGAGATAAATTCCTTTTCATAAATCCTTGATTTTTCTTAAAAGAAAGACCCAATTCATCAATATTATAACTATGAAGCCTTCCCAAGACCTCAGCTAAAGATTTGTATATTTTTTGTTTATCTTCAAAGCTCTCATCTGGTAAAAAAGGATCAAAGTTGATATCACCCTCCTCAAATTCCATTACATAAAACATTCTTCCAATTAATTTTGTTTTATTGCATAAGACAAAAGGTTGCGGGCACTCAAATCCCTTATTGAATAAAGCATTAATAACAGAAAATTCACGATCAACTCTATGAGCGCCTCTAGCTAAATTTCCTATAGGCTGAGTTCTTAATACTTTATAATTTTTTCTTTCATCTCTTATTAAAAAAGTAGGGTTAGACTGTCCATCACCAATTGGCTTAGGAGTGAAACCTTCATCTATATTAAAATTTTCTAAAGACAAAAATTCAATAATTTTTTTAAATTCTTCTTGGTCAAGATTCATTGTTATTTATCTCAATATATTGTGTTTCAGAGTTTAAGAACATTAACTCATAAAGGGCTTCAAACATTTTTTTCATCTCTTCGGGTGAAGAGCTTTTATCGACCCAATTGCTAGTAATAGCCGCTTCAGTCTGTTTTTTAGAAATCTCTTTTAATGTAATTGCTGCAATATAATTTCTTACTGGAAGGCATGATGTATCTACAATAGAGTATACAAAAAAACTTTGATTATATTCTACTTCAAGTCTTTCAATAATTTCTCCAGGGTATTTTTGTTTTTCTCCTAGAGTCAAATATCGTAATGAACCTATTTCATTACTTTCACATTTTACCTCATCTATAATCGGAGGAGGAAGAAGAGTACCAATATTTTTAAAGTCTGAAATTCTTTTCCATAAATAATCTTTAGGAACATTAACAATTCTTTGATGTTTTGCTGATGAAACAATCATAATTATAAATCTCCATTTTTTTCAATATTGCAAGTTTGAATACTCATGATATGTTATTTATTATTTAAAAAAAATCATAATATCATAATTATTCTAAGGAAGATAAATTGGGAAAAAAAGTTGACTATGATGCTATTATTGTTGGCGCAGGATTTGCAGGATTAGCACTAATTCATCATCTAAAAAAATTAGGTATTTCTTTAAAAGTTTTTGACAAAGCCTCTGGAATTGGTGGAACATGGAATTGGAATAAATACCCAGGTGCAGCCACTGATAGTGAGGGTTATTACTATTGCCTATCTTTTTCAAAAGAAATTATGCAAGAATGGACTTGGTCAGAAAGATACCCTGGTTGGGAAGAAACCAATCGTTATCTTCACTTTGTAGCAGATAAATGTAATATGTGGCCAGATATCCAACTTAATACTGAAATAATAAGTGCTGAATTTAATAATGACGAAAAAATTTGGAGCGTAACAACTAATAATGGTGAAAAATTTAGTTGCAAATACTTTATAAGTGCAATGGGAATGATATCTCAGCCAGTAATTCCAAATATAAAAGGCAGAGAGCAATTTAAAGGCCCTTGCTTTCACTCATCAAGATGGCCTCAAGAGGGGCTTGATTATAAAGGAAAGAAAATTGGTATAATTGGTTGCGGAGCGTCAACTGTTCAGATGCTGCCAATAATGGCCAAAACTGCGGAAAGTGTTACGGTTTTTCAACGAACTCCAAATTTTGTTTTACCAGCAATGCAAAAACCAATGACACCTGAGTGGGAAAAAGAAATTAAAGATAATTATGATGAAATAATCAATAAATGCAGAAATCATGTTTTTGGAATGGCTTTTGATAGCCCAGTGGGACGTAATGCCGTTGATACATCACCTGATGAGCGTGAAAAAATATTTGAAGAAAACTGGAAAGGAAGTTTTCGTTGGGTTTTTGAAACATTTGATGACCTGTTAGCAGATCCAGAAGCCAATAAAATGGCAGCTGATTTTGTTATTAAAAAAATGAAAGAAAAAGTCAAAGATCCTGCTATTGCTGATCTACTGACTCCAAAAGGTTATCCTTTGTTTGCTAAAAGACCTCCGCTTGATCATGGATTTTATGAAGCTTTTAATAGAGACAATGTTCATCTAGTTGATATAAAGAATTTTGAACCAATATCAGAAATTACTGAAACAGGTGTGAAAACAACTAAAAATGATTACTCTTTTGATATAATAATTTTAGCAACAGGTTTTCAAGCATATACAGGTGCACTTGAAGCATTTGATATTAAAGGGAGCAGTGGTTCAACAATTAGAGATAAATGGGAAAAAGAGTCTAAATCAATTATGGGTGTATGTATTTCAGATTTCCCCAATTTATTTACAATTACTGGCCCTCAAGCACCTTTTGCCAACCTACCTACATCAATAGAACAAAATGCACTTTGGATCTCAGATTGTATAAAAAAAATGGAAGAAGAAGGTCACACGCTATGCCAACCTCTTGAAGAAGCAGAAAACGAATGGTCTGCACATGTATCTGAAATACATAAACAAACATTAATGGATGTTGGTGACCAGGTTCATTCTTGGATGATGGGTGCTAATATCGAGAATAAAAATGCAAGAGTTTTGATTTATTTTGGAGGAGCAGGTGTTTATTACGACAGATTAAGAGAATCTGCTGATAAAGGTTTTCCAGAAGTAGTTTTTAGTTAAATTTTAAAATTTAACTAATCTTACTACTGAAATCTCCTGACCAAAATATGAGTGGCTTTTTATCCTCGTTCAAAATTTCAAAATTATCAACTTCACCAATAATAATAGAATGATCTCCTGATTTAATTATTTCTTTTTTAAAACAAGATATCCAGCCAATGGAATCTTTAAAAATAAGACCAAAATCATGATTAATAATATCGATATTATTCAAATTATGATTATTTTTCATTGATAAAAGTTGAGCAATATTTAACTGGTCCTCTGAAAGGAAATTAAAAATATATTTATCTTTACCAATAATTTCTTCATAAANTTCCGAATTATTATCTATACACCATAATGCAAGAGCAGGATCTAAGGAAACTGAAGTAAATGAATTTACTGTAATTCCTTTTGGTTTATCATCTTTATTATAATATGAAACAGCGCAAACACCCGTTGCAAATTTTCCAAATATATTTCTTAAGGAACGATTTTGAAAGTTTTCAGGGTTCATAAAAGTGACTTATGGGTAAAATTTATAAATTTAATCAGTTATTCTAACTGGAAGCGATAAATAACCTTTAACAAATGAAGAATTTACTCTGTCAGGCTCAGCCAAAACCTCAATATTACTGAATCTTTTCATAATTTCTTCCCATAATATTTCCAGCTGCATATCAGCCAATCGATTACCAACGCATCTATGGATTCCAAATCCAAAAGAAAGATGAGTTCTTGGCCTTTCTCTGTCAATTATAAATGCATTAGGATTATCAATCACCTCTTCATCTCTATTACCGGACACATACCACATAACAACCTTATCGCCCTTTTTTATCTTTTTTCCTCTGATCTCTACATCTTCAAGAGCAGTTCTTCTCATATAGGCTAAAGGTGTTTGCCAACGAATGATTTCTGGTACCATGGAATAAATTAAATCATGATTTTTTCTAAGTTTGTCATACTGANCAGGGTTTTCATTTAAGGCTACAACACCACCAGTCATTGAATTTCTTGTAGTGTCATTTCCTCCTACAATTAAAAGAATAAGATTACCAAGGTACTCCATTGGTTCCATATTTCTTGTAAGTGGATTATGAGCAAGCATCGAAATTAAATCTGTTTTAGGTTCGGAATTTACTCTCTCATTCCATAATTTAGTAAAGTACTCTAAACATTCAAATAATTCAGCATATCTTTGCTCGTCGGACTCAATTACACCGTCCCCAGGTCTTGCTGTAGCGACATCTGACCACCTAGTTAATTTATATCTATCTTCAAATGGAAAATCGAATAATGTAGCAAGCATTTGTGTTGTTAGCTCAATAGAAACACTTTTAACCCAATCAAAAGATTTATTAATAGGTAAATTATCAAGAACATTTTGCGTTCTTTCACGAATTAAGCCTTCCATATTTTTTAAATTACTTGGCGCTACAACTGGATTTACTGCTTTTCGCTGAACATCATGTTTTGGCGGATCCATAGCAATAAACATTGGGGTGGTAAATTCTTCACGTGGATCAAAAAGCGTTATAGCAGGCTCAGAAGAGAAAACTTTATGATTTGTATCAACATCCATAATATCATTATATTTTGTAATTGACCAATAAGGGCCAATTTCTTCATCAAGAAACTCACCCATACCCATATCAAAAGGTCTTTTACAGTAATGAACAGGATCTTCTTTTCTTAAGCGCTCAAAGTATGACCACATTACATTATTTTTAAAAAGAGCTGGCTCAGCTGGGTGCATCTTTTCTAAAGGAACAGAATAAGCATCAGGAATTTCTATTTTTTTATCCATTTTAACTCTTTTTATTAAATTCAATTACTTAACAATACATAAAAATAAAATTTCGTCTATGTATATTAATTATTATTGATAATTTTCCATACCTTCATAGGAGTTATTGGCATATCAAGCTCTTTAAAATTATATTCTGAAAGAGCATCATATACTGCATTAACATANGCAGTNGTTGAAGCAACAGTTCCAGCCTCTCCACAACCTTTTGCTCCTAACATATTGGTTGTGCATTCTGCTTCTTCATTAAAATCTAAGTCAAGATGAGGAAATTCATCTGCTCTAGGCATGTGATAATCCATATATGAACCATTAATTAATTGTCCAGATTCCTCCTCAAAAATTGCGTGCTCCCCCATAGCTTGACCTAGACCTTGAACAATACCTCCGTGAACCTGACCAGCTACAAGAAGTGGATTAATTATTTTACCAAAGTCATCGGTTGCAGAATAATTATCAATATTTATTCTTCCTGTTTCTTTATCAATGGAAACTTCGCAAANATGACAGCCATTTGGAAAGGTTGGGTCTTTATGCTCATAGGCNCTTTCACCATCAAGAATTTGAGTATTTGACTGGCCCTCAGCTAATCTTGCAACTGCAAATAAATCAATATTTCTATTTGTTCCCTTAACCTCAAACAAAGGACCTGCATTTGTGGTNTATTCTATATCATCAATTGANGCTTCAAGNTCATTTGCNGCTATTTCAATACCTTTCTTTAACATTGCCTCAGAGGCATCATTAATTGCACCTGCTGCCATATATAATGATTTTGAACCACCTGTTCCACCTCCACCAGGTAAATCATCACTATCACCAAAATGAACAGAGACATCTTCAGGATTTACTCCTAATTTTTCTACTAAAATTTGTGTCCATGCTGTTTCATGACCTTGTCCGGTAGCCATAGTTCCAGCATAAACTTTTACTGATCCATCACCAGAGACCACTACCCTGGAATTTTCAGAACCCTCTCCTTGAGTTCTTTCAACATAATAAGAAACACCAATACCTTTAAGATGTTTACTATCATCAGCAGATTTTTTTCTATTAATAAAATCACTATAAGATGAATTGACAATAGACATTTCAGTCGTTTTTTGAAAATCGCAACTGTCAAATGGAAGAACAGATCCTTCATTTTTACCAATTTCTTCTGGTTGGACAAAATTTTTCATGCGTAACTCTAAAGGATCAACGCCAAGATCATCTGCTGCCTTNTCAACCAGCCTCTCAATAACATAACTTGCCTCAGGACGACCTGCTCCCCTGTATGCATCTACTGGAACGGTATTTGTATAAACAACATTAACTTTATTATATAAAGTAGGTATTTTATAAACACCAACATGCATTCCAGCACCAGCCAGCGTAGGAATAAAAATCCCATACTGAGATAAATAAGCCCCAACAGCAGCAACTGTATCGACCTTAACGCCTAAAAAATGACCTTCCTTATCCATAGCAATTGAAGCTTTTGTTACATGGTCTCTTCCATGAGAGTCACTCAAAAAAGCTTCTGACCTTGTAGAAGTCCATTTAACTGGTCGATTTAAAGATCTGCTTGCAAACATTGTGGCAATGTATTCAGGAAAACACATCATTTTTAAACCAAATCCGCCACCAACATCATTAGTCACAACCTTAACCTGTTTCTCTTCAACTCCAAGAGAAGCGGCAAGCCTCTCTCTCATTGCATGAGGTCCCTGACTTTCNACATAAACAGTAAAATGATCATCATCCTTATTAAAATCTGATGTAGCAGATCTGGGTTCAATTGGGTTTACAACAATTCTATTATTGATGAGAGTAACCTCTGAAACNTGTTCAGCCTTTTCCTTTACATCATTCCACTCTTGCTCGGAACCAAGTTCCCAATCTACAGCTGAATTTGAACCAAATTCCTCAAAAAGTATTGGTGATTCTGAGTCTAATGCTTTAGCAGTATCTGTTACACAAGGAAGCTCTTCATAATCGACTTCTATAAATTCTGAAGCATCAAGTGCTTGGTTAGTGGTCTCAGCAACAATAAAGGCGACTGGGTCACCAACATGTCTTACTTTACCAACAGCTAATATAGGTCTTTTACTAGCATTCATAGGTGATCCATCTTTATTTTGTAAAAAATCGATAACAGACATGTGAGAAAGACCCTCTTCTTGTAACCTTTCTCCGGTAAATATATCAATTACTCCAGGCATTTTTTTTGCTTCATCAATATTAATTGAAACAATTTTTGCATGAGCGTATGGCGATCTAGTAAAAACCCCGTGAACCATATTCGGTAACTTTTGATCATCAGTAAACTTACCTTGACCTGTAATAAGCCTCGTATCTTCAACTCTAGTTACGGGTTGTCCAACTGCAAATTTCATAAAAGTCTCCTTATTTATTCTTTATAACTAACNTCAATCTTATCAAGNTTTCTAATGAGTGCTGGCCATGCTAAATTTCCAATACCTTGTTCGGACGCCATTTGCCCTTGATCTGTAACAAGTTCAACAACATCATTAGAAACCATATTTAATTTTGAACCACCAGAAAGAGCTTTAATTTGCATNGTACATGCNCTCTCCAAAAAAAATAACCTTAACCANGCATCAGCACATGTGGCACCAGTAGCAAGCAATCCATGATTTTTTAATATCATGCAATGTTTATCACCTAAATCATNTAATAATCTCTCTCTTTCATCATGATTAAGNGCTATTCCCTCATAATCATGATAAGCACATTCATTCCTTATAACCATTGCAGTTTGTGAAATTGGAAGTAAGCCATGCTCTTGTGCAGATACAGCCACTCCATCGTTTGAATGAGTGTGAATTACTGCATGGTTATGTTGTCCATTTCCATGAACAGCTGAATGAATTGTAAAACCTGCGGCATTAACAAAATGTTCTGTCTCAGAAACTATATTCCCTTCTAGATCAATTTTCACTAAATCAGATGCTTTAATTTCCTCAAAAAGAAGGCCATAAGGNTTTAATAAAAAGTGATTATCTTCGCCNGGAACTCTTGCCGAAATATGTGTAAATACTAGATCGTCCCAGCCGTAAAGAGCGACAAGACGATATAAAGCAGCAAGATCAACTCTTGTCTGCCATTCTTCAGGTGAAACTGACTCCCTAATTTCATTTACCATACTTGAATACCTTTTATAAAATTATTTAATATTAATATATCAAATAATCAATTATTGTTTTTATTATTAAATTTAATCAGCCATTTCTATAGTTTTTTTAACTGCTCTATGCCAATTCTCAATAATTTTTTTTCTTAGATTTTTATCTATTGTTGATTTTAATTTTTTATTTTTATTCGTTAAAGACTGGATGTTATCAAATCCTTTAAAATAGCCAATNCCAATGGCAGAAATCAATGAAGCCCCCAATGCTGTAGACTCTTTTGTATAAGCTTTACAGACATTAAATTTTGTAATNTCCGCTAAATTTTTAACAAACCAATCATTTTCTATCATACCNCCATCTATGCTCAAATAATTAGATAAAGAAATATTATTATTTTCAAAATCCTCTCTAAATGCCTCAAGTAAATCATGTGTTTGAAGAGAAATTGCTTGCAAAGAAGCGTGTATTAATTCGTTCCTACCTGTATCTTGAGTAAGGCCATAAATTGCAGCCTTGGAATTAGAGGACCAATAAGGTGCGCCTAATCCAGAAAATGCAGGAACAATTGTAACACCCGAATCAGGATTGACAGATGAGGCAATCTTTGATGTTTCAGAAATATTTTTAAATATCTGCAAACTTGACTGCATCCAGTTCATTAATCCGCCAGCCATAAAAATTGAGCCCTCTAGAGCATAACTAACCTTATTGTTAATTTTACTAGAAATAGTTGTAAGTAAATTTTTATCTGAATAAATCAACTTTTCTCCAGTATTTGCTAAAACAAAACATCCTGTTCCATAGGTTGANTTTAATNCACCTTCGTTAAAACAAAACTGTCCTATGGCAGATGATTGTTGATCACCAATTACTCCTGTTATTTTAATAGATCTACTTAAAATTTCAGTATCACCGTAGTAATCATCACATGCTTTTACATCTGGTAAACAATTAGATGGAATATTAAATATTTTTAAAAGGTCAATGTCCCATTGCATATCTCTAATATTAAATAGACTTGTTCGAGAAGCATTTGTTACATCGGTTGCAAAGACCTTACCTTTAGTTAATTTCCAGATTAGCCAAGAATCAATTGTTCCAACACATACATTTCCACTTTCAGCTTTTTTTCTTAATCCATCAATATTATCTAGAATCCAAGCAATTTTTGTAGCTGAAAAATATGGATCAAGAAGTAATCCAGTTTTTTTATTAATAATTTCCTCAAGTCCGTCTTTTTTTAAATTTTCACAAAGTTTTGATGTTCTTNTATCTTGCCAAACTATTGCGTTATAAAAAGGTTTTCCTGTTTTTTTATCCCAGGCAACAATAGTTTCTCTCTGATTAGTTATACCAATAGATAATATTTTTTTGGAATGTTTACCTTTTAAAACTTTTTCACAACAAGAAACCACGGTTTCTAAAATTTCATCTGGATTATGTTCCACCCAAGAATCATTTGAATAAATTTGTTTAAATTTCTTCTGAAAAACGTCAATTACATTAAATTTTTCGTCAAATAATAACGATCTACTTGATGTGGTACCTTGATCAATTGTAAGAAACAAAAAAACCCCCATAGATAATTATAACTATTCATAGTAAAANAAATGACAAATAACAATTATTATGNAACAATTTTTTTATGAGTGAAATAAAAATACATTTAGTATCTAGTAACAATGTTGAAGCAAAGAAAGCAAAAAAAGATTTAACAAAGTTATATAAAAATTATCCTATTGATAAAGCCAATACAATAGTTGCATTAGGTGGGGATGGANTAATGCTTCAAACTCTTCATGATAACATTAATAGAGACTTACCCATTTATGGAATGAATAAAGGATCTATTGGTTTTTTAATGAATAAATATAATGAAAAAAACCTTTTAAANAGAATTGAAAAATCTATTTCAGCTGAACTTCATCCTCTTAAAATGAAAACAAAAAGTAAAAATAAAATTTTTACAGCAAAGGCTATTAATGAAGTTTCTCTTCTCCGAGAAACNTATCAAGCAGCAAAAGTTAAGATTTATGTTGATGGAAAAGAGAGACTTGATGAGCTAATATGTGATGGTTTACTTTTATGTACTCCTGCTGGAAGTACTGCNTATAATTTATCAGCTCATGGTCCTATACTTCCATTAACTTCNAACTTATTGGCCTTAACTCCTATTTCTGCATTTAGACCAAGAAGATGGAAGGGTGCCCTTTTACCGAGAAATGCAAAAGTAAAAATTAGTATCTTGGAAAAAAAGAAAAGGCCTGTAAGCGTTGTTGCTGATAACTCAGAATTTAGAGANATTG
Organism: Rhodobiaceae bacterium; assembly: GCA_002683015.1. GTDB lineage: Bacteria > Pseudomonadota > Alphaproteobacteria > MED-G09 > MED-G09 > MED-G09. The sequence continues at coordinate 20,231 of NYSO01000013.1, read as the reverse complement.
ANTATGTCGAAATTTCAGAAGANAAAGATATTCAANTAAAAATGCTTTTTGATCCGAAAACAAATCTCGAAGAAAGAATAATTAACGANCAATTTATNTATTAATTTCAGAGATTCTTAAGAGGTTCTTTAATTATTCCATATCCAGCATTTTCTGGAATTGTAAGAAAAGCCTCACCTTCAATCTTACTAATTGATGGCATCACTGTTACTATTTTTGAATTTCTTGCTCTATCTAAAGCCTCTTCAACAGAGCTTGATTTACTCAACTTTTCTAAATTTAATCTAGTGGGAAAAATAATTGTTCTTTTTTTCGAATAACAATCCTCTAATGCTTGCTGTGGACTAATCCAAATGGAGTCAACTGATTCACTACCATCGTGTTCACCTTCATGGTCTTTAGGTGCCTCTGCAATATAAAATCTTGTATCAAATCTTTTAGGCATTTTCTCTGGAGTAATCCAATGCGCAAAAGGTATTAAGTTTTTTGTGGAAAAGCTTAAACCCTCNGTTGAGGCAAATTCTATCATTGAAGTAGTATTATTATTAAATTTTTCTCTCCACTGATTTAAGTTTTTAAGTCTATTTACACTTACAAGAGAATTACTAGTATTATCATTTGCGAATAATACATTTGCTTCTTCAAAACTTTCTCTTATTGCTGCAATTTTAAATGGAATATTTTCAGACTCACTTTCTTCATCAATATAAGATAAGTTTTTCAATTTTTCGTTATAATCATTCGTATCTACTTTGCCCCCAGGAAAAACAAGAGCTCCAGAAGCAAAATCAATTTCATGATGTCTTACCACCATAAAAACCTCTATACCGGCCTTTCCATTACGAATTATTAGAACAGTTGATGCAGGAATTAATTTATTTTCATTATCGTTCATGTAATAATGATATATCATAATANTAATAATCACAGTTTATTATCTAAATAATTTCTAATGAGGTAAAAATGCTTGAAGGACTAAAAGTTATTGAAATGGCAACTTATGTAGCGGCGCCAGCTGCTGGAGCTATGTTAAGAGATTGGGGCGCTGAGGTAATTAAAGTAGAACCTTTAAATGGATGTCCAATGAGAAGGTTTTTTGAAGGAATGAAGTCAAATGTTCCTATTGAAGGGAATCCTATATTTACATTAGATAATAGAGGAAAAAAAGGAATATCCATAAATACTAGTGATGAAAAGGGCGCTAAAATAGTTAGAGAGCTTATAAAGGATGCTGATATTTTCTTAACAAATGTAAGACCAAAATCACTTGAAAGTGCAAATCTTAACCACGAGGAACTTCATAAAATAAACCCTAAGCTAATTTATTGCTCCTTAACAGGTTATGGTCTTGATGGGGAAGAGAGAAATAGGCCAGGTTTTGATGTTGCGGCTTATTGGTCAAGATCAGGAATGGCGCATTTAACCCAGAGAAAAGGAGAAGAGCCACTACCTATTAGAACAGCTTCAGGTGATCACATAACAGCTATTTCAACTGTTAGTGGTATTTTAGCTGCAGTATATGAAAGAACCCAAACAGGAAAAGGGAAAGTTGTTGAAACATCTCTTTTAAGAACAGGAATATATTCTGTTAGCTCCGATATGGCATTGCAATTAAAATTTGGAAGAGTGCCTTCAACCAAAAAGAGAGATGAACAAATTAATCCAATCTTCAATTTTTTTAAAACTAAAGATGATAGATGGATTTGTCTAAGCCCAAGAGCTGGAGGAGATTACGACCTCCCAAAGGTTGTAAGAGCTCTTGGAAAAGAAGATTGGCTAGATAATAAAAAGTTCAACACAAATCAAGCAAGAAGAGAGAATGCTAAAGAGTTTATTGAAGAGATGGATAAAGCATTTAGTCAGCACACAATGGCTGAATGGGGAGAAAAACTTGATGCACAAGATTTAATTTGGTCACCAGTTCAAAATCTTAAAGAGGTTTCAAAAGATAAACAAGCCATTGCAGGCGGTGCTTTTTCGGAAGTTGAAGACCAGGATTGTAGTGAAAATTATTCGACAGTTTCTTCTCCGGTAAAATTTCATAATTCTGATGATGGTCCTAAAGGACCAGCTCCCAAACTTGGTCAAGATAATTTTGAAGTTCTTAAAGGTATTGGAATTAATGAAGAAGAAATTAATAATCTAATTGATGATGGAATTGTAGGAAATCCTCAATAAAAAATTATTTAATATCAGGCGGAAGTGCCTCATTTCTTATTAACTGAATACATTCATCAACGTTTATTATTTTTTGGTCCTTGGACCCTAACCTACGAATGGTAATTGTATTTTCTTGAACTTCCCTATCACCTAGAACAAGTATAAAAGGAACTTTATTTACCGAATGCTCCCTGACCTTATAATTAATTTTTTCATTTCTTAAATCAATTACAGACCTAATTCCATTATCTTGGAGTTTTTCTAAAATATTCTCTGCTGCTTCATTTGCCTCGGACGTTATTGTTGCTATCGCAGCTTGAACAGGTGAGAGCCATAAAGGAAATCTTCCTTCATAATTCTCAATTAAAATACCAAGAAACCTCTCTAAACTTCCAAGAATTGCTCTGTGGAGCATAATTGGGGAATGTTTATTATTATCCTCACCAATATAAGAAGCTCCTAAGCGATTAGGTAAATTAAAATCAACTTGAAGAGTTCCACATTGCCAAACCCTTCCAATAGCATCATGAAGATAAAAATCTAATTTTGGTCCGTAAAAAGCTCCATCTCCTTTATTTTCATCAAAAGGAAGTCCTGTCGCCTTAGTTGCCTTCATTAATGCATCCTCGGCCTTATCCCATATAGAATCATCACCAACCCTTTTTTCAGGTCTATCTGCAAACATAATAGAGACTTTGTCAAAGCCAAGTTCTTCGTATACTTCTTTCAAAAGATTACAGAATAATACTGTTTCAGATTCGATCTGATCTTCAGTACAAAAAATATGAGCATCATCTTGAACAAAATTTCTTACTCTCATTAGACCGTGAAGAGCACCTGATGGCTCATATCTGTGACATGAACCAAANTCAGACATTCTTAACGGCAGATCTCTATAACTTTTAATTCCCTGNTTAAAGACTTGAATATGGCCAGGGCAATTCATTGGTTTAAGAGCAAGCTCTCTTTCATCTGCTTCTGAAGTATACATATGCTCAGAGTATTTATCCCAATGACCAGACTGCTCCCATAACTTTTTATCAATTAGCTGAGGTGTTTTTATTTCCTGATATCCACCTTTTGTAATTTTTCTTCTTATATANTCTTCAAGCTCCCTNTAAATGCTCCAACCTTTAGGATGCCAAAAAACCATCCCTACGGCCTCATCCTGAAAATGAAACAAATTCAATTCTTTCCCAAGCTTTCTATGGTCTCTTTTTTCTGCTTCCTCTAATAAAGTAAGGTGTTTTTTTAGATCCTTATCATTNGACCAAGCAGTACCATAAATTCTTTGAAGCATTTTATTTTCAGAGTCACCTCTCCAATAAGCTCCAGCAATTTTCATCAATTTAAANGAACGAAGATGTCTTGTGGATGTTACATGTGGACCACGACACATATCTGTATATTCATTATGATGATACAAAGCAATTATCTCNTTATCAGGAATTTCATTNATGATTTCAATTTTATAGTCTTCATTTCTTTCTTTAAATGCATTTAAAGCCTGCTCTCTATCAACGACATTTCTNACAACATCATAATTTGTATTNGCCAACTCTTTCATTCTTGCTTCTATTAACTCAAGATCCTTATCATTAAGAGATGTATCCAGATCAATATCGTAATAAAAGCCNTTATCAATTGTAGGCCCAATGGCCATTTTTGCATCAGGATACATTTGCTTTANTGCATGTCCAAATAAATGAGCACATGAATGTCTAATAATTTCTAATCCCTCAGGNTCGGAATTTGTTACAATAATNACATCCGAGTCTTCTGTAATTTTTTCCGAAGCATCAACAAGTTTTCCATTTATTTTTCCTGCAACTGTAGCTTTTGCAAGACCTGCTCCAATTGAATNAGAGAGCTCATCAACAGTTATTGAATTTTCAAATTCTTTTTCTGANCCATCTGGTAATGTTATAATTGGCATAACTTTTAAAAATTCCTTTTTATTTTATCAATNTCTTCAAAGCTTGGAACTGGATCATAACCATGACCACCCCATGGATGACAACGTATAATCCTTTTCACAGTTAATTTCAAACCAATCATAAATCCAAACCTTTTAAATGCCTCTAGCGAATATGATGAACAAGTTGGTTCGTATCGACAAGACTTCATTAAAAAAGGNGAAATTAATTTTTTATATAAATTTATTAAAAATATGCAAAGCTTTACCAAAAGACTCAAGATATTTCACCATTTGATTTTTCAGATTTTAATAAGTATTGATTAATACAATCCTCTACGGCATCAAAAGTTAATAAAACTGATGAATGTCTTCCTTTATAATCCTTAACAGGTTGNAAAACCTCTAAATCTGACCATTTACCAGAAGGNGGAAGGCCATCATCCTTGAGCATACCCTTCATTTTGGTTTTAAGATCTAACAACTCATAAATATCTGTACCTATAATATTTTTGGCCATAACTGAAGAAGATGCCTGACCAAGAGCGCATGCTTTTACAATATGAGAAAAGGAATTAACAGTATTTTTAGAAATATCAATATCAACTGTTACTTTTGAGCCACAAAGCCTGCTTATTGCCTCAGATGAAAATTCAGCAGAATCTATTCTGCCAACTTTTGATAAAGAGGCCGCAAGTTTCAAAATCCTATCATTATATAANTTTTCTACCATTATTATNTNTAACTACANTTATANTATTTAAGTATCTTTTATTTCTATACCTAATTCTAAAAGTATANCCCTAATCCTATCTGACTCTTTATAATCTTTNTTCTCACGGGCAATTTTTCTTTCTTTTATNAAGTCTTCTATTTCTTTTGTTAATTCNTTTTTTACTATTTTNTCGTNAGATCTATAATTTAATAGCCCTATTAAATTAGCTGACCCTATCAAAGTNTTTACAAGATCTAACTTATTTTGTGACTTTGAAATTTTTTTTGAAATAGAGAAAATTTCTGCAAGAGCTTTAGGNGTATTAAGATCATCATAAAGAGCCTTTAAAACTTTCTCATCTGGTTCACAGTCATTTAAGTTTATATCTTTATCTAAACCATTTATTGAATTGTATAAATTATTAATTGTTTTTGTTGATTGAGAAATTAAATTTTCATTCCATATTAGAGGCTGCCTGTAATGAGAACCAAGCATTGCAAGACGAATTACTTCTCCATCGTGATTCTTCAANAGATCNTTCATCAAAATAAAGTTTTTTAGTGATTTTGACATTTTTGAGTCTTCAACTCTTAAAAGGCCATTATGTACCCAATAATTAGCAAGATTTTTATTATTGCAACATTTAGATTGAGCTAATTCATTTTCATGATGAGGGAAGGTTAAATCCTCTCCCCCTCCATGAATGTCTATTGTCTCTCCCAAATGTTTTTTAATCATTGCTGAGCATTCTAAATGCCATCCTGGTCTTCCTCTTCCCCAAGGACTTTCCCAACCAATTTCATTTTCAGCTGATGGTTTCCATAAAACAAAATCTGAAGAGCCTTTTTTATAATCTGCCACCTGAACTCTTGACCCAGGCATCATGTCTTCAATCTTTCTTCCTGACAGATTTCCATACTCAGAGAAGCTTGAAACATCAAATAGAACATGGGCGTCAGAAATATAAGCATTTTTATTAGAAATAAGTTCATTTATAAAATTAATCATTTCATCAATATGGTCAGTAGCAAATGGCTCTATATCCGGGCTAAGAACGTTTAATTTTTTAAAGTCTTCATGGTATTGTTTTGTATATTTTTTTGTTATTTCAGATACTTCCAAACCTTCTTCATCAGAAGCATTTATTATTTTATCATCAACATCAGTAATATTCCTTGCGTATATTATGTTTTTAAATTTATAGCGAAGTATTCTTGTTAGAGTATCAAAGACTATGGCCGATCTTCCATTTCCAATATGCCCAGGTCCATAAACAGTTGGCCCACAAGCATAAACAGTTACCCTTTTATGATCTATTGGAACAAATAGTTCTTTTTTACGAGAATAAGAGTTATATAAAGTTAATTCCATTTTTGCTTAATTTTCATCATTTATTTGATAGTTTATATATGTAAATCGTTTTATTATTAAATAAAAATAAAAAAATATTGCCCTAAAGCTTACAAAAATATAAACCTAAGTTATTAAAACTAGGAGATTACTGATGGATAAAAAAGTTTCTGATGAAATTATTCATACTGAATCAATAAACAATAAAGTAGCTAAGCCCTCCAGAGAGGAGGCAATGGAAGCTGTTAAAACATTAATATCATGGGCCGGTGACGATCCATCAAGAGAAGGATTAATTGAAACTCCTAAGAGAGTTGTAAAAGCTTATGAGGAATTTTTTGCTGGTTATGAGCAAGATGCTTCAAAAGTTTTGGGTAAAACATTTGAAGATGTGAATGGTTATGACGATATTGTTTTTTTAAGAGATATCAATATTGAATCTCACTGTGAACATCACATGGTACCGATTGCAGGAAAAGCTCATGTGGCATATCTCCCGAAAGATAAAGTTGTTGGTATTTCAAAACTAGCAAGGGTTATAGAAATTTTTGCAAAACGCCTTCAAACCCAAGAAACAATGACAATGCAAATCATTAATACTATTGATGAAGCACTTGATCCATTTGGTACAGCAATAATGATAGATGCCAAACATCAATGCATGACTACAAGGGGAATAAATAAACCCAACGTTTCGACGGTAACTACAAAATTTAGTGGTTTATTTGCTGAGGATGCCGAATTAAGAAATAGATTTATGCAATTAGTAAAGGAATAGTTTTGTCGGAAGATTATCAAGAAAAATTCCATAAAAGACTATCAGTTGAAGAGGTTGAAGAAGGAATTACTCTTTCTCCAAAATTCGATGAAAATGGCCTTATACCATGCGTTACTACTGACTCAACTACTCACGAGGTATTGATGGTTGGATATATGAATGCAGAAGCATTAGTAAAAACAATCGAGGTAGGTGAAGCATTTTATTTTAGCAGAAGCAGAAAAGCAGTATGGCACAAGGGCCAAACCTCTGGACTTACGCAAAAAGTAAAAGAAATAAGAATTGATGATGATCAAGATTCGATCTGGCTTTCAGTTGATGTTGGAGGGGCTGGTGCAAGTTGTCATGTTGGCTATAAGTCATGTTTTTATAGGTCTATTCCTTCAGAAAAACAAATAAATTTAGACTTAAAACTAAAATGGGAAGAACAAGAAAAGGTTTTTGATCCTAAAGAGGCCTATGGAGATACCCCAAATCCAACAAAGTTATAATTAGTTAGGAAACTTTCCAAATGGAAATGGTTTTTCATTCTTTTCTTGGGATGAAAAATCCAAGCACTCAGACATATAAATTGACAATCTTTTAGTAAAATTTTTTAGATCTTCAGGTTGTTCGGAGCCCACTGCCCTTACAATAAAACCAAGTATAGTTAAAACCACGATTATCCAAAAAGCTAAGTAAGCTAAAACAATAAAGAAAATACTATAGAAAATATCTATTGCAAAATTCATAATAACTAGAGCAATCTTGTCATCTGAAGACTCTGGATTTTCTTTAGTTACATTATTTTTTTTTGAAGTATTTTTTTCTACCATAACAAACACTTAGATAAATGAAATAATGCTATTTAGCAATAAAATTAACCAGGTTGTCTAATTTTATTAACAAGTGTTTTTATTTCTTCTGGAGGAGGCTTAGTTATTGAAGATACTGTAATTGCAAAGAAGAAGTTAATAAGCATCCCTATAACTCCAATACCCTCAGGCGATATACCAAATAACCAATAATTTGAAATATTTAACTCAGGTGAAATAAACTTAAAAAATATTATATAGCTTAAAGTAAAAATAAGACCTGAAATCATTCCTACTATTGCGCCAGCTGAATTAATTCTTTTTGAAAAAATTCCCATTATTAAAACTGGAAAAATAGATGATGCAGCTAGTCCAAATGCAAAAGCTACAACTTGAGCTACAAATGCTGGTGGATATATTCCAAAAATACCAGCAATTGCAATAGCCACCGCAGCCGATAGTCTTGCGAAAAATAATTCTTGCTTATCACTAATTGAGGGACGGAAAATTTTTTTCAATAAATCATGGCTTATTGCCGAAGAGATAACTAACAATAAACCTGCGGCAGTAGATAATGCAGCAGCCAAAGCACCTGCTGCAACTAGGGCGATAACCCAATTAGGTAAAGCAGCAATTTCAGGGTTTGCAAGGACCATTATATCTCGATCAATATAAATTTCATTACTNTTTTTCGAAAGATTATTTATTACTAACCTCTCACCATTCTCTCCCCTTTTACTCGAAAATATGGGCTTAGTATTTTCAAGAGCGNTTCCAGGTCCATACTGAATAATTCCATCATTATTTTTATCTGACCAAGAAATCAATCCAATATTTTCCCAATTTTTAAACCATTGTGGGGTAGTTTGATATTCAGAATTATGAATAGTATTAATAAAATTCAATCTCGAAAAAGAAGAAACTGCTGGAGCAGTTGTGTATAAAATCGCTATAAATAATAAAGCCCATCCCGCAGATGTTCTTGCATCCCTCACTCTTGGCACGGTAAAAAATCTTACTATTACATGCGGTAAACCTGCGGTTCCAGCCATTAGAGCGCCTGTAATACAAAAGACATCTATTTTTGATCGTACTGANTCAGTATAATTATTAAAACCTAGGTCATTTAAAGCTAAGTTTAATTTATCTAAGAGGTAAATATCTTCATTTAAAATTTTTGACCCAAAGCCAAGCTGAGGAATTGGNTTCCCAGTTATTAAAATTGAAATAAAAATAGCTGGTACCATATACGCAAAAATCAAAACACAATATTGCGCAACCTGAGTATAGGTAATNCCTTTCATACCTCCAAGAACGGCGTATATAAAAACAATAACCATTCCAACAATGACACCAGTATTAATATCAACTTCTAAAAATCTTGAAAAAACTATTCCTACTCCCCTCATTTGACCNGCTATGTAGGTAAACGAAACAAAGATTAAGCAAAGCACCGCCACAAATCTTGCTACTTTTGAGTAATATCTATCACCAATAAAATCAGGTACTGTGTATTTACCAAATTTTCTTAAATACGGTGCTANTAAAAGAGCAAGTAATACATACCCTCCTGTCCACCCCATAAGNTAAACGGCCCCATCTTTACCCATNAANGATATAATTCCGGCCATAGANATAAATGATGCAGCTGACATCCAGTCAGCAGCAGTTGCCATTCCATTAGCTACAGGGTGTACTCCTCCTCCAGCTATATAAAATTCATTTGTAGAGGATGCTTTCGACCATAATGCTATACCGATATACAGAGCAAAAGATGCTCCAGCTATTAAATATGTAAGAACCTGAAGATCCAATTAATCCTCCTCAGAGTTGTATTTNTTATCTAGCTTATTCATTAAAAAACAATAAAGAACAATTATAAAAACAAAACTTATTATAGANCCTTGTTGGGAAAACCAAAATCCAAGCTTAAANCCACCAATTTGAAAATTATCGAGATAATCTGAAAATAAAATCCCTGCCCCAAATGATGATAGAAACCAAATAGATAAAAGAAAAATTACTATTATTAAATTTGCATTCCAGTAGCTAATATTAGTTTTCATATCAAAAATTTCCCAAAATTTTCTCTTTTACAAGCTGTAATCGATCATTTCCAAAATACATATCATTGTCATTTATAAAAATTGTAGGAGAACCAAAACCTCCTCTCTCCATTAAATTGTCAGTATTTTTTCTTAACTGATCCTTAATAAACTTAGTCTGTATATCGTTTATAAAAATATCTTTATCAATTCCATTTGTAACCGCTATTTCTGATAAAATATTTAAATCGGAAATATCTATTCCTTTAGACCAATACATTTCAAAACAAGAGTAACTGAAAGAAACTAGTTTATTGTATTTATCTGCAACTATCACACCCCTCATAACATTAACTGCATTTAAGGGAAATAAGTCCGGCCAATTAATTGTTATATTATAAAATTTAGACCAATCCCTTAAATCTTTTCTAGAATATTTAAATTTTAACGGGTTTGGATTTTTTCTTGTCTCATATATATCTTGATTAACTGAATTAAAAACACCGCCTACAAGAATAGGCTTCCATTCTACTTCAATATTATTATTGTTTTTAATAATTTCNTGGAAACCATGAAAGGCTAAATATGTCCATGGAGAAGAACAGTCAAAAAAGAACTCTATTTTATTCATNAATNATTATTTNCCGGTCCANTTTGGTTTTCTTTTTTCAGAGAAAGCAAGAGGCCCTTCAATAAAATCTTCNCTTTTGAATAAATTATTTACTGANTCATATTTTGCTGACATGGCGTNTTCTATATCTGCATGGGCTAATCCTGACATTGCCACATCTTTAGTTGTTCTTATTGATGTTGGAGAACAATCTAAGATTAATTGAGCCCATGACTCAGCAGTNGTNATTAATTCCTCAATTTTTGTAACTTCATTTACAAAACCTAAATTTAAACCTTCCTCAGCNNTAACAGTTCTTCCTGTAAGCATCATACTCATAGCTCTTTTTAATCCAATTTGTCTTGGAAGTCGGTGCATTCCTCCAGCCAAGGCTGCTAAACCTACTTTTGGTTCNGGTAATGCAAATTTTGCATTTTCTGAAGCTATAATTAAATCACAAGCCANAGCAATTTCAAAACCTCCACCCATTGCAACACCATTAACAGCCGCAATAAGTGGTTTACTTAAGTTAAAGCGAGAAGTTAAACCNGCAAAACCAGAGTTATTTCTCTCCATTTTTCCACCCTCAGCCTGATACCTTAGGTCATTTCCTGCACAAAAAGCTCTATCGCCCTCACCAGTGATTATTGCNACCCATGCATCATCATCATTAGAAAAATCATCAAATATTTTTTCTAATTCAAAATGAGCGGGTGAATGAAGGGCGTTCATTCTTTCAGGTCTATTTAAAGTAATAATCCATAATTTCTCTTTTTTTTCTAATTTAGAAAATTCATAAGCCATTTTAATCCTCATCAATTAATTTAAGTGTTTTTNAAAAACGATTCCAATTTTCATTATAATGATCAGCTGATGCCTTAAGAAAAAGCTCCATGTCATTATCTATTGTTTTTATAACCCTTCCAGGAATTCCTACAACCATAGAATTATCAGGAATAACTTTACCCTCAGGAATAAGTGCTTTGGACCCTATTAAACAATTTTTACCTATTTTTGCACCATTTAGAACTACCGCACCAATACCTATTAATGAATTATCACCAATACTGCACCCGTGAAGCATCACCTGATGACCAACAGTTACATCTTTNCCAATAATTAATGGGTATCCATAGTCATTATGAAGAACACTACTGTCTTGGACATTAGAATTTGCCCCAATTGTTATTTTTTCACAATCACCTCTAACTACAGTATTAAACCAAATGCTTGCTCCTTCATGCATCTCAACATCACCAATAACAGTTGCATTTGAAGCAATCCAATAGGAGCCTTTATCAGGCAAGCTTGGTTTTTTGTTATCTAATTCATAAATAGCCATCAATCCCAACTATAAATCAAAATCTAGAATAGACATTGTAAAAGTATATGATGAATCGTCATTTTTATAGATAATGCCNATNTATTCATCNTCCTCACTGCGCTTTAANTAAACTTCTTGAGAGTCATCAATTGACCCNCTNCCTGTTAAAAAAATTTTATCAGTNCCAAAAAGATTTATTAAATATTGTTGATGAGATTGATCATTATCTCCTGACAAGGATATAGGTATACTTACTGTATAAGTAACCTCCTTATCATCTGGATCNATATCTCTAAAAATGTTTCCTATTCGCGAGTTTTTTATAAAAATACTATTCAANTCATCATCGTTTTCAGGTTTTCTTATCTGAATATCTTCATTACCAAAAGTTATNNTCAAATAATCTTGAACAATTAATATTTCATCATTTTTCATATAGACTCNCTTTATTGTTTTTTAATTTTAGCTGGAACCCCAACAGCNGTGCAGTTTGCAGGTAAATCTTCTAAAACAAGAGAACTAGCACCAATTTTTACGTTATCTCCAATTCTAATATTTCCTAAAATTGAAACATTNGCAGATATAGTAACATTTTTTCCAACTTTTGGATGTCTATCTCCNGATTGACTACCTGTTGCCCCNAANGTAACATCATGAAAAATTGAACATCCATCNCCAACTGTTGNTGTTTCACCAATAACTAAACCAGTTGCATGATCCATTAAAACTCCTTTGCCGATGACAGCTGCAGGATGAATATCTATATCAAATACTTGAGACGCCCTTGATTGAAGATAAAAAGCTGTAGCCTTATTACCTTTTTTCCAATAGTAATTTGCAGCTCTATAAACTTGAAGGGATTGAAAGCCCTTAAAGAATAATATTGGTTGATAGTAAGTTATACACGCAGGATCTCTATCAATAACAGTATTTATATCTGTTATAATTTTTTCATAGGCATGTTCTTCAGAAATAAAAGCGTTATAAATTATTGACTGTGTTTTTTCTAGATTAAAGCCATTTTGTTGAAGTTGATTGGCTAAAACATAGGAAATTGAGGACTCAATATCAGAAAAATCTAAAATTGCCTTTGTAAAAAACTCTTTTAGATCTGGTTCATGCTCTACGACATCATTAACCTCAATTAAGAGCCTTTCCCAAACAGGGCATTCTCTATTAATTTTATTTACCGAAGACATTTAACCCCACAAAATTATATTCAAAAAATAAAAAATAATTTGTTATTATTTTTTACTTTTCTATAAATAGTTTAACTTAAATAATATAATTTCGTATATAACAAAAATTCAAAGGATGCACATGGAAAATAAAGATAAAGTAGCAATAATTACTGGATCATCTGCTGGTCTTGGGGCTTCAGTTGCAATAGGACTTGCTAAAAAAGGTGTTAATGTTGTTATAAATTATTCAAAAAGTAAGGAAAAAGCAGAGGAAATAGAAAAAATCTGTAATGAATATGAAGTGGAAACTTTGTGCGTCAAAGGTAATGTGGCCTTTGATAAAGACTGTAAGCATCTTGTTGATGAAACTATAAAAAAATTTAATAAAGTGGATATCTTGGTAAATAATGCTGGCACTACTAAATTTGCCAATCATCAGAAACTAGATGCACTAACAGATGAGGATTTTGTTAATATTTATAGAGTGAATGTAGTTGGACCTTATCAAATGATAAGAGCTGTTGAGCCACACATGAAAAAGCAAAAATATGGAAGTGTGGTAAACGTATCATCTATAGCAGGAAAAACAGGAATCGGGTCATCTATAGCTTATGCAGCATCAAAAGGCGCACTAAACACTATGACGCTCTCTTTAGCTAAATCTCTGGGACCTGAAATTAGAGTAAATACAGTTTGCCCTGGGTTTATTGGAACTGGTTGGTTTCTAGATAGGTTTGGAGAAGAAACATTTAATAGAATCGTAAAAGACCAAGAAGATTTAACTCCTTTAAAGAGAGCTGGTACACCAGACGATATAGCAAAATCAGTAATTTTCTTTTGTTTAGAAGGAGGAGAGCATATAACAGGTGAGACATTGATTTCAGATGCTGGTATGCATTTGGCATTACCTAAACAATAAAGGAATTCAATAATGAAGAATACTGAAATACCTAAAATAACAAACGATAAAGGTCAAAAGACTATTAATATTAAATTCAAAGAATTTAATTGTTTAGGAGCAAAACCACCTCACGACCATCCGCATATTTTCCTGAATTTAGGAAGAAAAAACGAAATTGTCTGCCCTTATTGCGGAACTTTATATAAATATTCTGATTAAAATGGTGCGGCCACCCGGAGTCGAACCGGGACGGCATTATCTGCCGAGGGATTTTAAGTCCCTTGTGTCTACCTGTTCCACCATGGCCGCATAATTGTTACTCCAATACCCTTTGAAAAATTTCTTCAATATGTTTCAAGTGATAGTTTAAATCAAAGATATCGTCAATTTCATCATCGGATAAAATTGAACAAATTTCTTCATCTTTTTTAATTAATTCATAAAATGTACCTTCACCATTCCAAACTTTCATGGAATTTCTTTGAACCATCAAATAAGAGTCCTCTCTGCTTATATCTTTCTGAGTAAGAGAAAGTAAAACTCTTTGTGAAAAAACAAGACCATTAAATTTTTCAAGGTTTTTCATCATATTATCTGGGTATACAACCATATTCTCTACAACATTATTAAGGCGGTTTAATGCAAAATCCATGGTGATCGTAGCATCTGGACCAATAAATCTTTCAACACTTGAATGAGAAATATCCCTTTCATGCCATAAGGAAATATTCTCAAGTGCAGGCATAACTGAGCTCCTAACAACTCTCGCAAGACCTGTTAAATTTTCTGTAAGAACAGGGTTTCTTTTATGGGGCATTGATGAAGATCCCTTTTGTTTCGAAGAAAAGAATTCTTCTACCTCTAAAACTTCTGAGCGCTGTAAATGTCTTATTTCAGTTGCAAGCCTCTCAACTGAGCTAGCAATAATTCCTAAAGTTGAGAAAAAAGCTGCATGTCTATCTCTAGGTATTATTTGAGTTGAAACAGGNTCAACTTTTAAACCTAATGCTTTTGCAACATNTTTCTCCACACTGGGATCAATATTTGCAAATGTACCTACTGATCCTGAAATAGCACAAGAACTNATTTCTTCTACAGACAATTCTAATCTTCTTTTGTTTCTNGAAAACTCAGCATAAGCTTGTAACATTTTTAATCCAAAAGTAGTTGGTTCAGCATGAATTCCATGACTTCTTCCAACACAAATGGTTTTCTTNTATTTTAGAGCTTGGGATTTAATAGATGACAATAATAAATCCATGTCNTTTAAAAGAAGTTCTCCGGCCCTTTTTAATTGAATATTAAGACAAGTATCTAAAACATCTGATGATGTCATTCCTTGATGAATAAATCTTGCTTCAGGTCCAACAGACTCTGATATATTTGTTAAAAATGCCAGAACATCATGTTTTATTTCAGCCTCAATTTCATCAATTCTTTTTGAATCAAATTNTGCTTTTTCTTTTACTATTTTNGCAGTACCAACTGGAACGATACCAACTTTTTCCATTCCCTCGAGAGCATGAATTTCAATATCTAACCAAATAGAGTATTTTGAAACATCACTCCATATTTCGACCATTTCTTTTCTTGAATATCTTGGAACCATTTCTAACCTTTTAACTATTTTAAAAAAATAATCAATTATGGAATTATTTTTCTATAGGATTAGCACTTTTATTTAAAGATTTGGTAAAAATTTCAACACCATTAGATGTAACACCAACTGAGTGCTCGAATTGTGCTGATAAACTTCTGTCTCTGGTTACAGCAGTCCAGCCATCAGACAGAATCTTACTATCAGGTTTTCCAATATTTACCATCGGCTCTACAGTAAAAAACATACCTTCCTGGAGAGATAGACCAGTATCCTCAACTCCATAGTGTAATATATTTGGTTCATCGTGAAAAACTTCGCCTAAACCATGACCGCAAAATTCTCTTACAACAGAATAATTATTTTTTTCAGCATGATCCTGAATTATAAACCCCAAGTCACCAAGTTTAACTCCTGGTTGAATTAGGTTAATCCCCTTCATCATAGCCTCGTATGTATTATTTATTAAGTTTCTTGCTTTAACAGAAGGATTTCCTGCTGAATACATTCTTGAGGTATCACCATGCCATCCGTNAAGTATAAGAGTAACGTCAATATTAACTATATCACCTTCATCTAAAACCCTATCGCCTGGTATTCCATGACAAATAACGTGATTTACAGATGTACATATTGATTTTTTAAAACCCCTATAGTTTAAAGGCGCTGGAATTGCTCCATTATCTTTTATAAATTCGTAAGCAAAACTATCAAGATATTCTGTCGTTATTCCTGGTTTTACCTTATCAACAAATAAATCTAATAATTCTGCTGCAAGCTTGCCAACATTTCTCATTCCTTGAAAAGCTTCTTCGTTATGAATTTTTATAGAATTTGTATTAATAATAAACTCCCCCTACATTCTCATATTGTACTTATATATCATAAAATTTTATACAGCTAGTCTATGAAACTATTGTTGTAAGTAATCTATACTGATATAAAATTATATGATCAAAAAAGAAAAATATTCTGCTGCTATTCTAGTTATTGGAGATGAAATTTTATCTGGAAGAACTCAAGATACTAATTCAAATTATATAGCCAAAGAAATGGAAATGATTGGTATAAATACCACTCAGATAAGGGTTATACCAGATGAAANAAATACAATTATTGATAGTGTAAATGAACTAAGAGCCAAAAATGATTACTTATTTACAACTGGTGGAATAGGTCCAACACATGACGATATTACCGCAGATAGTATTGCGGAAGCNTTAAAAGTCGATCTAGAAATTAATATAGAAGCATATGATGTTTTAGAAAAATATTACAAAAAAATTGGATCAGAATTTAATGATGTGCGTCAAAGAATGGCAAGGATACCAAAGGGAGCAACGTTAATTGAAAATTCTATTTCTGCTGCACCTGGTTTTAAAATTGAAAATGTTTTTGTATTTGCGGGAATTCCAAAAATTATGAAGTCAATGCTAGAAGACTCCATAAAACATTTAAATAAAGGCAAATTAATGCACACAATATCTATTAAGGTTGATGCTGTTGAAGGTGATATTGCTCCAGTATTAAAATCATTAAACGACGAAAACGAAAATATAAAAATTGGAAGTTATCCATTTTTTAATTCTAATGATGATTTCGGTGTTAGCGTTGTTATAAGATCAATAGATAAAGACTTTTTAATTTTAGCAGAAGAAAAATTAAAAAATTATTTATCTAAAAATTCATTTAATTTTAAATAACTAGCAGGTAATGATGTCAAAAAAAATTCTATATGAAGGTAAGGCAAAGCAACTTTTCGAAACAGAAAAACCATTTGAATTAGTGCAATTTTTTAAAGATGATGCAACCGCATTTAATAAAAAAAAACATGAAATAATTGATAGTAAAGGTGTGCTGAATAATTTAATTAGCGAATTTATTTTTACTTATCTTGGTAATAACAATATCCCAAATCACTTCATTGAAAGATTAAGTCCAAGAGAACAATTAATAAAGAAAGTTGAAATAATTCCAATTGAGGTAGTTGTAAGAAATATTGCTGCAGGTACTTTTTCAAATAGATTTGGAATTGAAGAAGGAAAAAATCTACCAAAGACATTAATAGAATTTAATTTAAAAGATGATGAAAATGACGATCCTCTTGTTTCTGAAGAACACATGAAAGTTTTTGGATGGGCCAAAGAAGNTGAAATTGAAACAATGAAAAAATATGCATTTGAAATTAATACTCTTCTTAAGAAACTTTTTAAAAAAATAAATATTACTCTTGTTGATTTTAAAATTGAATTCGGAAGATATTATACAAATAATAACTATGAAATTATCCTTGCTGATGAAATAAGCCCAGACTCATGTCGCCTTTGGGATATGAGTTCAAATGAGAAATTAGATAAAGATAGATTTAGAAGAAATATAGGTGGATTAATTGAGGCTTACAAAGAAGTGGCGACTCGTTTAGAAATAGATCTCTCAGATATTTAAAAAGTTGATTAAAATTTAATGAAAGCACTTGTAAAAATTATGCCTAAGAAAGGCGTCCTAGATCCCCAAGGAAAGGCAATAGAAAAATCATTAAACCAATTAGGTTTTCCTCAGATCAATAAAGTTATTCAAGGAAAATTAATCGAGATTGAAATAGACTCTAAAGATGAAGCAAATGCAGAAAAAATAATAGAAGATGCAAGTAAGAAACTATTAGCCAATTTGGTAATTGAGGATTATGAAATTACTATTTTAAAGGGTGAATAATGGAAATATCAATAATTGTTTTTCCCGGCTCTAATTGCGACAGAGATATTGCTGTTTCTCTAAAAAAATTTTCCAAGCAAAACCCTAAAATGGTCTGGCATAAAGAGAGGTCGTTACCAAAAAGTGATTTAATTGTCTTGCCTGGGGGCTTCTCTTACGGCGATTATTTAAGATGCGGATCAATGGCCGCAAATAGTCCAATAATGTCCGAAGTAATTAAAAATGCTAAAAGTGGCGCTTATATAATTGGAATTTGCAATGGGTTTCAAATTTTGACAGAAACAAATTTATTACCTGGAACTCTAATAAGAAATAGAGAACTGTCATTTATTTGTAAAAATTTATCACTTAAGGTAGAAAATTCAGAGTCAGGCTTTACTCACAAATACTCGAATAAAGAGATAATTGAAATCCCAGTTGCACACAATGAAGGTAACTATTTTGCTGATAAAAATATTATCGATGATATTGAGGATAAAAATCTTATTGCATTCAGGTATTGTGATGAAAATGGTGTCGTGAACGATAAGACTAATCCAAATGGTTCAAAAAATAATATTGCTGGAATAATTAATGAAAAAGGAAATATCCTCGGGATGATGCCTCATCCTGAGAGAGCTACTGATAAAACTGCAGGTTTAATTGATGGAGAAAAATTTTTCACTTCAATCTTAGAGTCTATTCAATGATTAAAATTACCAAAGAATTAATAGATGAGCATGGTATTAATGATGATGAGTATAATTTTATTCTTGAATCTCTCAATAGAGAGCCAACTATAACTGAACTAGGTATTTTTTCTGCAATGTGGTCAGAACACTGTTCTTATAAATCCTCTAAAACATGGTTAAAAAAATTACCCACCAGTAACGATAAAGTAATTCAAGGGCCAGGTGAAAATGCAGGAGTAATAGATCTAGGTAANGGTGATGCNGCTGTTTTTAAAATGGAAAGTCATAATCATCCATCTTTTATTGAGCCATACCAAGGAGCNGCAACAGGTGTTGGTGGAATTATGCGTGATGTATTTACAATGGGTGCAAGACCNGTNGCTCTTTTAAATTCTATCAGATTTGGTGATGTAAAAAACTCTAAAACAAAACATTTACTTACAGGAGTTNTTTCAGGCATAGGTGGTTATGGAAATTGCATGGGTGTTCCAACTGTNGGTGGGGAGGTTGAGTTTAATTCATGTTATAATGATAATATTTTAGTCAATGCAATGTGTGTAGGAATTGCTAAAATTAATAAGATTTTTTATTCCAAGGCCTCNGGTATCGGNAATTCGGTTGTTTATGTTGGATCTAAAACAGGTAGAGATGGAATTCATGGCGCAACAATGGCATCAGCAGAATTTGATGACTCTTCTGATGAAAAAAGACCAACTGTTCAAGTAGGCGATCCTTTCGCAGAAAAACTTCTTCTTGAAGCATGCTTAGAATTAATGAAAGAAGATATAATTATTGCAATTCAAGATATGGGTGCAGCAGGCTTGACATCATCTGCTGTGGAAATGGCAAGTAAGGGGAATGTTGGTATTGATTTAAACTTGGACAATCTTCCGTGCAGAGAGACATTCATGACTGCCTACGAAATGATGCTCTCAGAAAGTCAGGAGAGAATGTTAATGATAATTGAGCCAGAAAAAGAGAAAGAAGCAAAATCTGTTTTTGATAAATGGGGCTTAGATTTTGCAACAATCGGAGTATTAACTGATACCAATCATATAATAGTTAACCATGAAAATGAAAAAAAAGCTGACATACCTCTTAATATTTTAGAAAGTGGCGCCCCTTCATATGATAGACCATATAAAATAGTTACTAATTCAGAAGTCGACCAGTCTTATCTCTTAAAGTCAGATGAAAAAATAATTAACATTTTAAGAAAGCTAATCTCATCTCCAAACTTATGCAGCAGAAAATGGGTATGGGAACAATACGACCACATGGTTATGAATGATACTGTTCTAAGACCAGGTGGAGACTCTGCAATTATCAGAATTCATGACACTAATAAAGCATTGGCTGTTTGTTCAGACTCTACTCCTAGATACTGCGCAGCTGATCCAGTAGAAGGTGGAAAGCAAGTGGTAGCTGAATCATGGAGAAATATTACATCCGTGGGAGCAAAACCAATTGCTATTACT
>NYSO01000012.1 GCA_002683015.1 Rhodobiaceae bacterium | reverse complement strand
AGCAAACGATCCTTAAGTAAAAAGTAAGATAAAACTATAGTAATAATTGGATTAGCTCCCATTAATATTGCAACCAAAGAAGATGGAATAAACTGGGCCCCCCATGAAATAATTGAAAATGGTAATGAAAATCCTAAAAATCCAATCAAGGAACTCCATAACCAGAAATTTAAGGAAATTGGCAGCTTTCTATTCAAAATAAGAAAAAATGTCAGTATTGTAATACTACCAATAATAAGCCTAAAGGACATCACTTTTAGAGGACTAATTGTCTCTAGTGAAATTTTTAAGGCAGCAAAAGCTGTTCCCCACATAACAACTAAACAGAAAAGCATTGCATAAGGAAGAAAATTAGAAAGAGTTTTATTCATAGAATGCTTCCTAGATATTTGGTCGAGTAATGTTCTTTAAATAGACTAAGAATGATTATTAAGATAGAAAAAATAAATATATTTCTTTAATTATTATTTTGTGAGANAAAAAATTTTTATTTCAAAAAATATCAATATCATCTTCATGCTAATTCTCATATCTTTTTTAAGTTTTGATATTTTCAATTTTCTAAATCTAGGTAATCAAAAAAAAATAATTAATGAAAATAAAAAAGCCATTGTAGTTTTAACAGGGGGACCGAGAAGATTNGAAGAGGGCTTCCAGTTATTAGAGAGAAAAATGGGAAGCGCTCTTTTTATCTCAGGAGTGAATCCAATAGTTACAAAAAAAGACTTAAAAAAAATTTTAAATACAAACAATTCTAANAAAAAAAATATTTTATTTGATTGCTGTGTTTATTATGAAAAAAAATCAAAAAATACTAAATCAAATTCNATTGAGGCAAATGAATGGTTAACTAAAAATGACTATGATGAAATTTTTTTAGTCACATCCTCATCTCATATGCCAAGAAGTATTTACGAATTTAAAAAAAATGCTCCTAAAATTATTATATATCCTTGGAATATAGCCGAAAAAGAAAAAACAACTTTTAATAATTTAAAAAAATTAAGTATCGAATATTTGAAATTTAATTTTATAAGATTACAATATTTATTTAAATCAAAAAAAAGTTATGAAAATTAAAAATAAAATTTTTTCAATTATTTCAATTAGTTTACTAATTTTAATTACTGCAATAATTGCAATTTTAGGTTTACCCTGCTTGGCATTGCCAAGAGAGTATACTGCTAAACTAATTAATTTTTGGTCTAAAATAATGTTATCATTTTTTAAAAATTTTGATGGTTTGGATTGGGATGTCCAAGGCATAAATAATATTCCTAATGGTCCATTTGTTGTAGCTTCAAAACATCAGTCTGTTTGGGATACAATTTTTTTCACTGCTTTTTTCTCTGATGCAGCAATGGTTTTAAAGAGAATAATTATATTGATACCATTTTATGGATTACACGCCATTAAGGCAAAAATGATATGGCTAGATAGAAAAGGACATAGTAAGGCCCTTAAAAAGTTAATTAAGCAAGGAGAAAACTGCAAAAAAGAAAAAAGGCCAATTGTTATTTTTCCAGAGGGTACAAGAAGTCGAGTTGGGCAGAAAAATAAATATAAACCTGGAGTAACAGCTTTATATAAGTTTTTAAATATACCATGTATTCCGGTCGCACTTAATTCTGGTGTATATTGGGAAACTAAAGGTCTTAAAAGAAATAAAGGAAAAATTATTGTAAAATTTATGGAGCCTATAGAACCTGGTTTAAGCAGGGACGAATTTGAAAAAAAATTAGAAACTGTTATTGAAAATGAAACAGAAATCCTAGTTGAAAGTGCGATTAACTAAATAATTATTTATTTTTTCTACCAAAATCAATTTTATTTTCATCTTGGCCTGCATCTATAATTCTCTTTCTTACATTTCTTGTTTTTTCGAAGCTAGAAAAAAGCATATTCGTATCTTTTTTTAAAATA
The DNA here is from genome assembly GCA_002683015.1 of Rhodobiaceae bacterium. Classification (GTDB taxonomy): domain Bacteria; phylum Pseudomonadota; class Alphaproteobacteria; order MED-G09; family MED-G09; genus MED-G09. The sequence goes on along the minus strand of NYSO01000012.1, from coordinate 28,469 downwards.
GATTTTTTTAATTTTGCTAAATCATTTGAAAATAAATCTAACATTTCCAAAACTGCTTCACTATTATATGTAAAAATGTCACTCCACATTTTTGGATCAGACGCTGCAATTCTTGTAAAATCCCTAAATCCACCAGCTGAATATTTTACAACTTCAGTGTCAGTTACGTTAGCTAGATCATTTGCTGTTCCAACAATATTGTATGCTATAAGGTGAGGTATATGACTCGTTATCGCCAGTACTTTGTCATGGTGCAAGGCATCCATAATTTCAACTTTTGAGCCAAGTAACTCCCAAAAATACTTAATACTTTCAACGCTTTCTTTAGAATTGTCTTCTGTTGGGGTTAAAATACACCATCTATTTTCAAATAATTCAGGAAAGCCAGAGTCAGGCCCAGATTCCTCTGTACCAGCTATAGGGTGACCTGGAATAAATTCAACATCACTGGGTATTAGGTCCTTTAACTCTTCTAGGACAGTAAACTTTGCTGATCCAGTATCAGTTACAATACTGCCTTTTTTTAAAAAAGGAGCTATTTCTTCAATTATTGGCCTAAATGTTGATAAAGGTGTTGCTAATATTACTAAGTCAGCACCATCAACAGCCTTAACTAAGCTTTTTTCAGCACGATCGATGAAACCTCTTTCAACCGCCCTGAGAAGAGTTTTCTCTGTTTTTGCATAACCAGTAATTTTGGAGTCAAAATTATTTTTCTTCATGCTAAGGCCGATTGAGCCTCCTATTAATCCAAGTCCAATAATACAAACAGTGTCAAAATTATTTTTCATTTTACCGTGAGAGCTCCTTTAAGGATTTTATTAAAAGATTATTGGCCTCATCATTTCCAATGCTCACCCTCAGAAAATCTGGTAAATTATACTCATGCATTTGTCTAAGAATTAGACCTTTAGAACATAAATAATCAAAAACATGATTTGCATCAAAACTAAGATTATTTGAAACCTGAAATAAAATAAAATTACAGTTACTTGGAATTGTTAAATATCCTAAGCTATCAAGTTCCTTCATAATTTTTGGTAGCCATAAATTATTATGTTCGATTGATTTTAAAATATGATTTTGATCATTAACAGCAGCTACTGCAACTTTTTGAGCTGTAGAATTTACTGAAAAAGGTATCCTTAATCGACCTAAAACATCAATTACCTCATCAGGGCAATAAGCCCACCCTACTCTTAAGCCAGCAAGACCATAAGCTTTAGAAAAAGTTCTTGTGACAACAATATTGTTATTATCTTCAACCAAAGAAATAAATGAAGAATAATCATCATCATTTACGTATTCTATGTATGCTTCATCAATAATTAATAGTATTTTAGATGGAAGATTTTTATGAAGATTTATTAAATCTTCATATGAAACCATAGTCCCAGTAGGGTTATTTGGATTTGCTATAAAAATCATTTTTGTAGAATTATTTACTAAATCTAAAATTGAATTTACCTGCGTTTGAAAGTTTACCTCTTTAGCTCTAACAATTCTTGCGCCTGATGCCTGAATAGCTAATGGATAGACTGCAAAAGAATTCTCTGAAACAATTGCTTCGTCATTTCCAGATAAATAAGCTCTAGCAAGCAAATGAAGTATTTCATCTGAACCACATCCGCAAATTATATTATTTGGGTTTATAGAATAGAATTGGGCTAGCTTTTTTATTAATAGTGAGTTTGATGGGTCAGGGTAGACAGTTATATCCTTAACAGCTTCATTATATGCATTTATCACACTTTCGCTTGGTCCAAANGGATTTTCATTTGAAGATAATTTAAATATTTTATCAACGCCATTAATNCTGCTAGCGCCACCTTTATAAGGTTTTAAATCATTCAAAAAATTATTTGGTATCGGTTTATCCATATTTAAACAACATTATTCTGATTAATAGTTATATTATTAAAATCTCAAAAAAAGAAATCTTAGTTTTTTATATAACTTATAAAATTCTTATAACAAAACTTTAAAATTTAGTAACAAGCATATTTTATTTGCAATTTATAAAAATAAGTCTTATGTATCAAACTACATTTTGAGAGGGAGTAATCCCTGCCAACCTGCAATAACCTGCGAAGGTGGTAACTTTAATGTGGCTTAATAAGCAAAAAAAGGTTCTTTCTCTCATTTGTAAAATATAGTTGAGTTTAGCTTCCTTAAGAAGCTGGGTATTTGATTTTCAGATTGTGCACCCTAGATTTCCTAAAAGCACTAAAGAGAGGAAAAAATGAAAAAACAATTCTTTAAAAAAACTCTATCACTACTATCATCTTTGGTAATAGTTTTATTTATTTCTTTAACCCCGATAAGCGTAATGTCTCAAGAAGCAACAGCATTTAAAAGTGCTGGGAAATGGCTAGTTGGTCTTAAAGTTTTAAATTTAGACCCTGATGAAAAATCAGTAACGTCAATTGGCGGTGAAGCAAAAGTTGATGATGATACTGTACCAGAACTAGATATTAGATATTTTTTAACTGATAATATTGCTATAGAAGCAATTTTTGGGACTACTGAACATAGTGTAAAGGCTATTGGAACAGCTCTTGGAGATGTTAATTTAGGTACAGTCAAAGTTTTACCACCTACATTTACTCTTCAATATCATTTCAATAGTGAAAGTAGATTCTTGCCATATATTGGTGCTGGAATAAATTATACGTTTTTCTATGATGATAATCCTGGTGACGCTGTAGGCATTAGCTACAAAGATGAAGTTGGTTTTGCGCTAAACATAGGTTTTGATTATGTTATTAATGAAAATAACTATTTTAATATAGACATCAAAAAATATAAGCTTTCAACTGATACAGTAATTGATGCTGGGCCTGCTGGAATTGCTACTGCATCAGTAGACCTAGACCCACTAGCTGTAAGTATTGGCTATGGCTGGAGATTTTAAAGAATTAATTAAATATTAATTCTAATATTTCCAATAAGAGGTTATNTTATTGCTATGAATACTGATCAAAATAAACTTCCATGTTCATACTTTACAGATACCAAGCCTCTTTTACTTGAAAATGGAACAAGTATAGATGAGCTTACTGTAGCCTATGAAAGCTATGGTAAGCTCAATCAAGATAAATCAAATGCAATAATAATTTGCCATGCCCTTTCTGGCGATCAGTTTTTAGCAAGCAAAAACCCTTTAACTAATAAAGATGGTTGGTGGAATAGGATGGTCGGTAGTGGGAAACCAATTAACACTGATAAATATTTTGTAATTTGTGCAAATGTTCTTGGTGGTTGCCTAGGCTCTACTGGACCTACCTCGATAAATCCATCTACCGGTGAAGAGTATGGACTAAATTTTCCAGTTATAACTATTTCCGATATGGTTAATGCACAAATGAGGTTAATTCAGCACCTTGGAATTGACAAACTCTTATCAGTTATTGGNGGATCAATGGGTGGAATGCAAGTTCTTGAGTGGGCAGCCTCTTACCCATCTAATATTCTCTCTGCTATACCAATTGCTACATCCTCCAGACATACAGCGCAAAATATTGCATTTCATGAACTTGGGAGACAAGCGATAATGGCCGATCCAGATTGGAGCGGTGGTAACTATATAAAAGTTGGTACTAATCCAACCAAAGGATTGTCAATTGCAAGAATGACAGCTCATGTAACTTATTTATCTGAGGCTTCTCTTACGAAAAAATTTGGAAGGAGACTTCAAGATAAAGAAGAAATAAGTTTTGGGTTTGATGCTGATTTTCAAATCGAAAGTTATTTAAGACACCAAGGCCTAACTTTTGTTGATAGGTTTGATGCCAACTCTTATCTTTATATTACAAGAGCTATGGATTATTTTGATTTAGAAAAAACTCATAAAAAAAGTTTAACAGAAATTTTTGAGAAGACTGATATTAAGTTTTTGATAGCATCATTTACTGGAGATTGGCTTTATCCACCATCTGAAAATTTAATGATTGTTAGAGCATTAAGCGCAGGAGGAGCTGATGTTAGTTTTGTTAATATTGAATCTGACAAAGGTCATGATGCATTTCTTTTAGAAGAACCAGAGTTTGACGATGCAATGAGAGGATTTATTAATTCAGTTTCTATAGAGGCGAAAATATAATGAGTAACAATAGAACTGATCTTGAATTAATAACATCTCTCGTAGATGAAGGGACAAGAATACTTGATGTAGGTTGNGGAAATGGAGAGTTATTACAATCCTTAAAAGATAAAAAAAGTGTTAAAGGTCAAGGTCTTGAGCTTAAACAAGAAAGAGTTAATCAATGCGTTTCAAGGGGTTTNTCGGCTATTCAAGGAAATGCTGATAGCGATCTCAGCCTCTATCCAAATCAATCATTTGATTGCGTGATTTTAAGCCAAACAATCCAAGCAACTAGTAACCCAAAAAATATTTTNATCGAATTAGTNAGAATTGGTAAAAAAGCAATTGTCTCAATACCCAATTTTGGCTTTTGGAAAGTAAGGGNAGGCTTTGCNACTTATGGCAANATGCCTATTACNAAAAAACTTTCAAANAATTGGTATGANACTCCAAATATCCACTTATGCAGTATATTNGATTTTGTTGATTTATGTCAGGAGCTAAATATTAAAATTGAAAAAACAATTGTTCTTTCATCAAATAAAACTAAATCATATAATGGCTCTCCAAATAATTGGTCAAATTTTTTTGGAGAGGAAGCAATTTTTTTAATAAAAAGTTAAGCTTTTATATCACTTTTAATTTTTTGATTAATTAACTTTTTATCATTTGCAACTGGGGCTAAATAATTTTTTTTACCTTTTATAATTATTACTCCAGAGAAATACTTTGTAAGTGCATTATTTAAAAATTCAAATAATTTTAATTTATCAATTAGAAACTTACTTTTAGGTGGTGGAAGAAATAAAGAGTATTCAATATCTATAATAGTAAAAAAATTATTTAATAATAATAAATTTAATTCATAAGAACTGAATGTTCTCAAAGAGTTTAAATTTTTTTTATAAAAGAAACGCCAAAAGCCAAATGTATTTGGAACTATAATTATAATCTCTCCGTCTTTTTCTAAAACCCTCCAAGATTCCCTTAAAAATTTTTTATGGTCATATAAATATTCAAAACAATTTACAACAAGTAACCGATCAATTGATAGGTCATCTAAAGGAAGAGCGCATTCATTAACTGAAACTGTTAAATTTTTTTTATCTGATGAAAAATTAAGTAATCCAAATTTTCTAGGTACGAGAAAAAATAGTCTTTGAAAATTAGACTTAAAAATTCCTAAAAAAGGAAATCCATAGCCTATCACAGCATTCCTTGAATTATTGAAATCAGGCCACAATAAGAAAATTCTCTTTGAAATAATTTGAATTACAGATTTGCCTAAAAAACTAGAATAAAAAATTTTAAAATTTTCAATATTTATCTTCATATTATATACTCTAATTTAATTCAAAATTCCGCTGGAGATATAATTGATTGTAGAACAAATATGGACAGGTAATCAATTTCGTAATTTTAATTATTTAATTGTATGCCCTGAAACTGGTGAAGCTATGGCTATTGATCCTCTTGATCATGAAAAATGCATGGCAATTTGTAAAAAAAATGGTTGGGAAATTACAAAAGTACTAAATACTCATGAACATTGGGATCATATTGGCGGTAATCAAAGTATAATAGAATCCACTAATGCAAAACTTTTGGCCCACAAGAACGCAAAGGATGCAATCGACGGAATAGACATCGGCTTATCAGCTGGCGATAATATTAAGATAGGATCTTCAATCACTTTAAATGTTTTAGATACACCTGGTCATACCATGAGCCATGTATGTTTATTTGCAAATAACGATAACCCNTCCTTATTTTGCGGCGACACACTATTTAATGCTGGTGTAGGACACTGTAAAGGAGGCGGTAACCCTGAGGAATTATATGATACTTTTATAAATCAGCTATTTAAGCTACCTAATGATACAAAAATTTACCCTGGTCATGATTATTGGGAAAATAATTTAAAATTTACTTTAGATCGAGAACCAGAAAATACAAAGGCTAAAGAAATGATAGAAGGAACACTTGTAAAAAATCCTGACAATGCATTAATATCAACAATTGAAATTGAAAAAGAAATAAATTCTTTTTTTAGATTAAAAAATGAAGAAATTATAAATAAATTGAGAGATGATTTTCCAGACCTACCTAAAAACCCAAGCACAAAAGAAGTTTTTTTAAAATTAAGAGAACTCAGAAATGAATGGTAAAAATTTTATTGTATTTTAACCTTAGGAGCCAGTTGAACAAAAACCACTCCCAAAAATATAAGACCAGCACCAATAAACCCACTCAAATTTAAAAACTCTGATAAAATTATCCATCCAAAAAATGCAGCGAATATTGCCTCAGTACTCATAATTAAAGCTGCAGGTGTTGGCTCAACTAATCTCTGACCAAACATCTGAAGAGTGAAACCAATACAAACTGATCCTAGAGAACAGTAAAAAAGATAAAAAATCCCTGGGCTTGAAATATCTTTAAAGTCTAAAAAATTTTTACCATCGAAAATACTTCCATAAATAAATAATAAAGAGCCACAAACAATAAATTGAATTATTGAAAATTTAAAAATCGGAAATTTTGATACTGAGTAAGACACCACATGCAAATGAATAGCCCAAAAAATAGCGCTAAAGATTATCCACAAATCTCCATTACTTATATTAGTTAGGCTTATATTTTCGCCTGAAGAACTAAGCAAAATTGAACCTAAGAAACAAATCATTATACTTGGCCATATTGACCAATGTATTGATTTAGACATAAAAATTCCAATTATAGGGACAATTAAAACATATAGACTTGTATAAAACCCAGCATTAGTAGCTGTTGTTGTCACAATTCCAATTTGCTGAGTTAAAGCCGCTAATGCAAGTATTGTACCACTTATAAGTGAGAAAATTGAAAATTCTTTAAAAGATTCTACTTTTTCTGAAGAAAAATTAATGAAAGAGAATAAAATTATACCTCCAATTAAAAACCTTAAAGATGTAAACTGTAAAGGCGACCAATCTTCCATAGCAATTTTTTGAGGCACAAATGTAGAACCCCATACAATTGATGCTATTAATAAAAAAATTAAGCCTTTTGTTTTTGATGAAATAATCAAAATAAAAGTTTATTTTGGTTCTTTAGTCTCTATTACCTTACGACCATTATACATACCTGTTTTTAGATCAATATGGTGTGGTCTGTGAAGTTCTCCAGAATCTTTATTCTCTACATAAGTAGGATTTTCTGATTGATGACCACCTCGTCTCTTTCCTCTTCGAGAAGGGCTCACCTTTCTTTTTGGAACTGCCATTTTATACTCCGCTCGGTATATTAATTTCTTTGAAGGACTTATAACCCTATAGATGCTTTGGGGCAAGTAATTAGATTAATACTTAACTATACATTCATCACAAAGAAAATATAAATTATCAGGATCATTTAAGTTTTCCTGCCATTTCATAGTTTTGAAAAAATCATTTTTTAAATTATAAAATAAATTCTTATTGTAATTATCTCTTTCCTGAATATCCATTAGTCCAAAAAAATTTTTTAAAAATGTATAATCATTCTTTTTTTGATCAAATCTTTTAATTTTATAGTCTTTAATATTTGCTAAATTTTTTGCTTTATTTACTGCATCTTCAAAAGATCCTATTGCATCAATAAGGCCTTTATCTAAGGCATCGCTGCCTGACCATACTCTACCTCTAGCTATCTCATTAACCTGATCAATTGATAAATTTCTTCCTCTAGATACAATACTAGTAAAGTTATCATAAAGTCTATCTACAGAACCCTGGATTAGATTAATCAATCTATCAGAAGGGGTTTTCAGAAATACGCCACTATTAAGACCACTAGAAAAGGGCGTTTTTTCAATTCCATCCTCATTTAGTCCTATTTTTTTTGCTGTTTCTTGGGCNTTAAATAAAATAGCTGCNACACCAATAGAGCCTGTNACNGTAGTNTCNTGAGCGAATATAAAATCTGACTCAGCTGCAATCCAATATCCACCAGAAGCTGCAACACCCCCCATTGAAACAATAATTGGTATATCGAGATTCTTAATCTCCATAAGCTCCTCTCTAATAAGCTCTGATGCAAAAGCGCTACCCCCNGGGGTATTTACTCTCAAAATAAGGGCTTTAAGATTTTTTTCTTTTCTCGCATTTCTAATTAACAAAGAAATATTTTCTCCCCCTGCAATACCTCTAGGTTGATTCCCATCCATAATGGTGCCCGCAACNGAAATTACTCCGATTATATTTTCANTATTAGTTGTTTCAGGTTTTAAATATTCATCCAAATTAATATACCGCCAATCTTCTTTTGGATGTGGAAATTTGTCACTTAGATATTGCTCAGTTTCAGATCGCGTTTTTAGACTATCTACCAATCCATAATTAAGTGCTAAACTTGCAAAATCAAAATTATTATCTTCAGCAAGTATATCAGTATTTTCTATATAAAAATTAATTTTACCTNTCTCAAGATTTCTATTTTTCTCAATTANATTAGANGTAAATTCCCAAATCGAACTTTGTAATTTTAAATTTGCCTCCTTNGACTCATCACTCATTGANTCCTCAGTAAAAATTTCAGTTGCACTTTTATACTCACCNTTTGAAAACTGAATAACTTCAATATCGAGTTTATCTAATAAATTTTTTACAAATACTCTCTTGGANGACCANCCATAAAGAGAAACCCCACCATTTCGATGAGCAATAATTTCATCTGCAGTCGATGCTANAATATATGATGNCTGAGAATAATAGTCTGCTATTGCAATTATACTTTTGTTTGTATTTTTTTTGAATTTTAACAAAGTCTCGGAGATATAAATTATATCCCCTGGATATCCACCAATAAAGTTACTTAAATCAATAACAATACTTTCTATATTTTTATCGTCTCCAGCTAAATTAATTGCTTTAACAATTTTATTTATTTCAATTTCCTTGGGATCATTGTTCTGGATAAAAAAGTCAAAACTACTTTTACTTTTTGCCTGCTCAACAAGGATACCATCCATTTGTATAAGTAATGCAGTNCCANCTTTAATATTTGTAGTAAATTTTGAAAAATAGTTAAATATAATCAGAATAATAATTAATACAGTTAGAGTTCTGATAAAAAAAGTTGGAATATAGGAAATTAAAGTCCATATCCACCTCAAANNCCTAAAAAGGTTACGAGCAATATTTTTTAAAGTATTCAAATTCTTAATCCTTAATTTGGTTGACCATAAGCATTATTATTGTCATCGCCTTTAATACAATAAAAATAAGTCAGGGGAATAATACCTATAATAGTAAAAGTTAAAAGTATCCACCAACCAGATTTATTTATGTCATGCAATCTTCTAATAGAAACAGCAATTTCAGGAATTATAAATATAAAATTAGATATAAAAAGTAATCCATTTAAACCAAGACTCTCAATAAAGGTAATAGACAAAAACATTAAAATTCTGAATAACTGCCAATACCAAAATTCCTTTCTTGATGACCTAGTCTCAAAATCAAAATATTTATTAAAGCAATTTATTACTGAATTAATTAAATCGTCAAAAAAGGTTGAAATCATAATCTTAAATCGAAAAACGCTCTCCAAGGTAAACGCGTCTTACATCATCATTTTTGATAATGTCTTCTGGTTTGCCTTCAATTAAAACAGAGCCCTCATGAATTAAAACTGCTCTGTCTATTAAGCCCATGGTCTCTCTAACATTATGGTCAGTAATTAAAACTCCAACACCTTTATCTTTTAAATGAGCAACTAATTCTTTAATTTCACCAAGAGCAATTGGATCAATACCTGCAAAAGGTTCATCAAGTAGAATATAATTTGGTTTTCCAGCAAGGCATCTAGCGATTTCAACCCTTCTTCTTTCTCCTCCAGATAATGCTAAAGAAGGTGTTCTTCTTAAGTGACTAATATCAAATTCTGTTAATAGTTGATCAAGGTTGCTTTCAATAACTTGTTTATCAGTCTCTACAATTTCAAGTATAGATTTTATATTATCTTCAACATTCAAACCTCTAAAAATTGAAGCTTCCTGAGGTAGATATCCAATGCCATTTTTAGAACGCTTATATATTGGAAGGTCTGTTACATCAAAACCATTTAATAAAATAGAACCAGCATTTGGTTTNATTANACCAATAATGGTATAAAAAATAGTAGTTTTACCAGAGCCATTNGGNCCAAGAAGGCCNACTGCTTCNCCTTTATTTATATTAAAGCTAACCTCTCTAACAACNGGACGGTTATTATAAGATTTACTAATACGTTTAATCTCAAGACCTTGATCATTNTTNCTAATTATAGAGGGTTTACCCTTTAGGTTATTGCTCATCTTTTTTTTCACTTTTCATTAAAACACCTTTAACTCGATTGTTTTGATTGTCATCAGCAATAAAATCTATTGCACCAGACTCTAAATCGATTAAAAGCTTGTTACCTTTTAATGTTGTAAGATTATTTTCAACGGTAACATTACCNAATAAAATAATTTCATTATTACTTACACTATAAGAAGCATTATTGCCAGTTGCAGTCATATCTTGATTTGAAATAACTACTCCGTTGAAAGCATAAAGACTAGTTATCAAAGGNAATGCAGTNTCATTAGTAAAAATAAATTTCATTTGATCAGCTTTAAAATTCAGAGGCCCTTGATTTATACTAACAGATCCTGAAAAACCCCCCTCAAGGGCAATTTTATCAATATACATTTTATCAGCATTGACCTCCAGAGGTGCATCAATATTAGTNTCAAAAGACATCAATTCATTAGCTAATAATTGATGATTNAAATATATAAAAATTGAAAAAAAAATTAAATAACTTCTAACNAAGGACACTATATTTATTCCTCGCTAATTTGNTTCATAAAACTTGNTGGTATAATTAATTTAACCCCAGAGGATATAAAGATTTTATTACCTCTTTCNTGNATCTCNACATNNCCTGCATCAAATTCAATTTCGCCTTTTNTTCCTTGAACAGGTCCATCTAAAAAAGTAAATCCAGTTTCCAAGTTTACATTTACAACTTGAGCAATAAAGTCATAACCATCAGATGTTTTTGAAACAATATCATCAAAAAAAATTGCAATATTATTTTCTGCAAAATATTTTGCATTTCTAGAATTCACACTTATNGTTTGAACTCCCTCATCNCCAAGAGTAATACTTACATTTTCTANTTCTATATCCTTAAGATCTGGTCCAAGAGGGCTTGCCCTAAGAGCATTCAAAACAAATGGTTGACCAGANGAGGTTTCACCAATCATAGATGGCTTTAAAACTCCATCGTTAGATTGTTCTGATAAAATAANATTTAGATTTTTGTCTTCTGTATTTGATTTAATATTTATAGACTGAAAAAATATAAGAGAAACTATTGTTAATGCGATCAAAGGAAAAATAATTTTCAATCTTTTAATTCGAACATTTTGGACCTGATCTTTATCTATCATGTAATTAATTAATGACTAAATATGTCAATATCTGGCCATCCCTTCAAATCCAAATCNACTCTAGTTTTTATAAATGAAAAGCATTCGTTAGCCATATCTTGCCTATTCATTTTTACCAACTGTTCATCAAGCTTGGATTTAATCTTGTGCAAATAGATNACATCTGAGGCTGCATATTTTTTNTGATCTTCAGTTAATTCTTCTGCGCCCCAATTAGAGCTCTGCTGTTGCTTGGATAAATCTATATTTAATGTCTCTTTACATAAATCTTTTAATCCATGTTTATCTGTATATGTNCTAACAAGTTTAGAGGCAATTTTAGTACAATAAATAGGTTCACANTCTATATTAAGATATTTTTTAAAAACAGCCACATCAAACCTAGCAAAATGAAAAATTTTTAANCAATTTTTATCTGTTAAAATTTTTTTCAAATTTGGGGCATTATAATTATCTCTATCAAGCTGAANTAAATGAGCATTTCCATCACCTGATGAAAGNTGAACTAAACAAAGCGGATCTCTNTCTGGTCTTAGGCCAAGTGTNTCAGAGTCAACAGCAATTGANTCATTAAANTCAATTTCTGGNGGTAAATCATTTTTATGNAAAAAAATTTCTGTCATTTAGGCTCTTTAAATAAATAATTTTAAGAATATAAGAGTTTTCTATTTAAGAGAAGTAATCTTATCAATTAAATTTTTCATCTCTGGTTTATTTTTTTTAATCTCTTCAAAATTTAATCCTTCAAGCTCATGAGGGAAAACTAACCAATTATCAGATTTATGAATATAATAATCTGGTTTTATATCAGTCTTATTGTTTGAAGGTTTGAAATAAGGAGTGGCAATTTTTATATCCGGTGTATTTTTTTTACAAGCTTTTCTTAAGTCCGATATAACCTGATTAATAGAGAGTCCCGTATCAAATACATCATCAACGATCAGCAGAGANTCCTCTGACTCTAGTTTTTTAATAACATAATTTAAACCGTAAACACTTACTTCTTTTGATCTTTTGCCTATAGACGTATATGAAGATGTCCTAATTGCAATATGATCAGAAGNAATTCCTAAAACATGAAGTAATTCTTGAACAGCGATACCAACTGGAGCTCCTCCTCTCCATACTCCGACTATATAATTTGGTNTAAAACCACTTTCATAAACTTTCCAAGCTAGTTGAAAAGAATCCTCCAATAGTTGATTTGAGTCTATAAATAACTTTTTCATGGTATTAATCTTAATATTCTCTGTTTAAAGTCAAGAATATATAGAAACAATATTTATTAGACTTAATCTATTTTATTAAACCATACATATTAATCAGAAATTATAACTTAACCTTCCCATAATCTGTCTAGGNGGTATTAATTCAATCCCTGTTCCTGCTACACCAAATACATCAGTCATACTTGAGTTAACACCATCTTCATCTGAAATATTTAAAGCAATTAAATTTATNCCAANTCTATCAGAAAACTCATAATTTAGGCTTAAATTATAAATGGTATACTCATCAACGTAATCAACAAAAGGATTATTAAAAACTCTTTGCTGGAAATCACCACGATGTATTAATTCTGCGGTAGCTGTTAAAAGTTTACCATTAGATAATATTTTTTCATACATTAATCCAAAATTTGCATTAAATTCTGGGCTTTTTGCAAGTTTATTACCNTTAATATTTTCTCTTAAGCTATAACGAATTGGCTCCTCTCCGAAAAAATATAGTTCAGCTCTTATATTATCTAATGCTTCATAATCAGATGTAATTTCTGTATCTAAGAATGATAATCTNAGATCAAAGGATAGTTCATTTGAAAGAATCCCTAAAAATTCAACCTCTAAACCACTCATCTCTGACTCGGGTATATTAGCAACACCACCTCTGTAAATATCAGGGTCAGTGGATTGGAATTGNAGGTTTTCATATTTATAGAAAAAGGCAGAAATATTTGCTCTTAACCTACTATCTAATAAATCTGTTTTTAAACCAATCTCATAAGCATCAATAGTTTCACTTTCAAACAATGGAAAAACTANTTGTGGGGCTGGATTTGCGCCAAAATTCTGCTCATCATCAACTGGATAACCAAAAGTTAAATTGCTACCCCCTGGTTTGAAACCTTTTGTAAAAGATAAATATGTCATTGTATCGTCATCAACATCATACTCTATAGCAATTCTACCAGTAGTTTTTTCCAAATCATCTTCAATTAAATAAGACTGTAATCCAAAGAAATTTGTAACATCACTAGAAAATGTATCTTCAGTATATCTAAAACCAGAAACTACTCTTGTATTATCACTAATATTAAATGTCGCTTGCCCATAAATTGATTGAGATTCTCTCGTTGGAAATGCATCTGAAATAAAGCCTAATTCAGCACCAAATGCGGCAAAGCATACGCCAGCAAAAGGATTAGTTGAGCATATGGGATCATGAGTATAAGGAGTAAATTTTCCATCCATTTGGTCAACTAATTTTACATTGTTTACATCTTTAACTTCATAAATATGGTTTTCAATTTCATGATCAAAGTAAAATGCTCCAAGTATCCAATCAATAACACCAAAAAGAGGCTCATTTGAAATTAGGTTCACTTCAAAAGTTTTTGTCTCAACTAAAGAAGTCTCAGGCCGATATTCTGCGGCAATATATGGAAGTCCTGCTAAAGGGCCTTCAGCATGAACATCACCAAAGTTGTGCCTATCATTATCACGCATGACATAAATATCATCTTCTTGTGAGCTAGCTAAAATTTTTAAACTCGCTGGGCCTAAATCTGTTTCATAGATTAAACCAAAAACTTCTGAAGTTAATTGATAATCTGACATTGAGTCTTGAGCTAATTTTCTTGGATTTGGGGTTTTATCGTCCAAACCTTTCATGGCTGCACCATTATTATCAGCATCAAAGTATTGAAAGAAAAGTCTTAAAGTTGAGTTTTCATTAATATCAAACAACCAATCAGACCTGAAACTAACATTGTTAGCATCATCTAAATCTTGTCCATTAATAATATTATCAGTAAAACCATCTCTATCAGTTATAACAAAAGAATTTCTTGTTGCTATTTTGCTTGATAAGGGAGTGTTAAAAGAACCTCTAACTTTAGTTAAACCATAGTTTCCCAATGTAATATCAGCCTTGCCTTGAAAACCATCAAAACTTGGTAATTTACTAATCACATTTACAGTACCACCAGTTGAATTTTGTCCAAAAAGAGTTCCTTGAGGACCCCTTAAAACTTCTATTCTTTCTAAATCTATAAAATCAGTTCTTAAGGAAAATTTTGAGGCAATAAAAATTCCATCCATATGAAGTGCGACTGAGGGGGCGGCTATAGCATTTTGGTTTGTCTCATCACCCACACCTCTTATTGATATAATAGTTTTATAGCCCTCATTCTTAGCTACNGTTACCCCTGGAGCGATTGCACTTAANCCTACAAAATCAACAATATTTTTAGTCTCTAACTCGTCAGCCCCAAGTGCTGTNACAGCTTTAGAAACATCCTGTAANCTTTCCGTTCTTTTTTCAGCTGTAACAATTATTTCATCTATTACAAGTGAATTAGTCTCAACATTAACAGCCTCATCGGCCAATAGAAGTTGAGCNCTTAAAATAAAGAATAAAGAATAAAAAATACTTTTTTTTAAAGTTTNAAATAAAATCATAACTAACCCCGAAATTTATAAATATATTAGGTATAACTAAGCAAGAAGTATGCCTTTGTCTAAACTACAATTTATAATTTAAAATGATTCTTTATTTTTTTATAAAGTAATATTTTTATTTTATAGATTTAAGCTTTAAAATTTTATTTATTAAATATGATTATNAATAAAAAAGTTACAATTTAAAAAATTACGTCATAATATTCAAAAATGTTAGAAAAAATTTTCAATTTAAAAACTAATAATACGTCCTTAAAAAGAGAAATCTTAGCTGGCATAACCACTTTCGTGACTATGTCATATATTATTTTTGTAAATCCACAAATGATGGCAGAAAGCGGCATGGATTATGGAGCAAGTTTTGTTGGGACTTGTATAGCTGCATCATTAGCATGTTTTTTTATGGGACTTTATGCAAATTGGCCAGTAGGACTCGCCCCTGGAATGGGTTTAAATGCCTTCTTTACTTATACTGTTGTAGGAGGAATGGGATATCCTTGGGAGATTGCTCTTGGGGCTGTATTTTGGTCAGGTATTTTGTTTACGATAATGAGCATAACCCCTCTAAGAAAATGGATGCTAGAGGGAATTCCTCTAAATCTAAGNATTGCGATGGGTTCGGGTGTAGGTTTATTTATCGGACTAATAGGCCTTAAAAGTGGTGGAATAATTTCTGGAAATGACGCAACGTTACTCTCTTTAGGAGATTTGACTGAAGAAAGTACTCTACTATCAATATTAGGCTTTTTAATAATAGCTATTTTATCTATGAGAAAAGTTTCTGGATCAATAATAATTGGCATATTAACAATTACTTCAATTTCAATATTTTCTGGATTAGTAAAGTTTAAAGGAATTATATCACTGCCGCCCGATCCACTTCCTGTCTTTTTAAAATTAGACATTATTGGTGCCTTTGATGTGGCAATGATAAGCGTTATTATTTCATTCTTATTTGTAAATTTTTTTGATACTACCGGAACTTTATTAGGAGTAGCCAATAGAGCTAAATTGGTAAAAAAAACAGGTGAAATACAAAATCTTGATAAAGCTATAAAAGCTGACAGNACATCAAGCATTTTAGGGTCTTTTTTCGGTTGNGCTCCTGTCACAAGTTATGTTGAAAGCTCTGCTGGGATTGAAATTGGAGGAAGAACTGGTTTAACTGCTGTTGTAACNGGATTTGCATTTTTATTATCAATATTTTTATCACCACTTTCAGAGATGGTCCCACCATATGCAACAGCTGGTGTACTAATATATGTGGCTATAATTATGTTGAGCGATGTTGAAAGATTGGATTGGTCGGACTCCACAGAGATACTTCCTTCACTAATTATAATTATAATGATTCCACTTACTTTCTCTATTGCAAATGGAATTGCTCTTGGNTTTATTACGTATACACTAATTAAGTTAACTTCAAATAGGCATAAAGAAATATCTCCAAGCGCATGGTTTTTAACATTAATATTTTTAGCAAAATTTATATTCCTGTAAGAAAATGACAACCTTATACCACTATCCATTATGTCCATTCAGTAGAAAAATTAGACTTTTTCTTGGAGAACAAAAGGTTGGTGCTGATTTGATAATTGAAAGATTTTGGGAAAATAGGAAAGAGTTTATAAAATTAAATCCATCTGGNGAAGTTCCGGTAATGCTTGCTGATGACAATAAATTTTGCGGTCATTATGCGATATCAGAATATATAGAAAATAAATTTGAAGATGCTCTCCCAAAAGATCTTGCAAATAAGTCAGAAAATAGACGTTTAATTGATTGGTTTGATAATAAATTCCATAAAGAAGTGAGTAAAATTATAATAAATGAGAGAGTTGAAAAAAGATTTAGATCATTAGAAAAAGGTGGTGGACTTCCAAATACAGACAATATTCGATTAGCTAAAAATAATCTAAATAATCACTTAAAGTATATTGAATATCTTTTAGAGAGAAGATTTTGGTTAGTTAATAATAAAATTGAACTTGCAGACTTAACTGCAGCTGCTCATATTTCTTGCATAGATTATTTAGGTGATATGCCATGGGATAAATTNCCTGAAATTAAACACTGGTACTCAAGAATAAAAAGTAGNCCAAGNTTTAGATCAATTCTTGCAGATAAAATTATTGGAATTCCGCCAAGAGGAAACTATGCACTCCTTGATTTCTAAAAGTACAATACAANAAAAATCAAAAGAGTTTGGGTTTGATATAATNAAAATTACTGATCCTAAAATTCACAAAAAAGATCAACATTATATAAAAGATTTTCTTGAAAATGATTTTCATGGAGATATGGACTGGCTAAAAAAAAATTTAGAAAGAAGGGTTTCGCCAAAAAAACTTTGGCCGGATGTAAAAAGTATTATTGTCCTCGGAATTAATTATGGCCCTAATTATGACCCAATGAAAAATCTGGAAAATGAGGAAATAGGTAATATATCAGTTTACGCCAGAGGAAATGATTATCATGACGTTATAAAGAAAAATTTAAAAAAATTTGGAAGATGGATTGTTAACCAAACTAACTCAGAAATTAAAGTTTTTATTGATACTGCACCAATTATGGAGAAACCACTTGCTCAAAAAGCTGGTTTAGGCTGGCAAGGAAAACATACTAATTTAGTATCAAGAGATTATGGATCATGGTTATTCCTAGCATCGATATTTACTAATTTAGAATTAGAGAGTGATAAAGAAGAGATAAATCATTGTGGAAATTGTAATAATTGTATTGAAATTTGTCCTACTGATGCTTTTACAGAACCCTACAAGCTCGATGCTAGAAAGTGTATTTCTTATCTAACTATTGAGCACAAAGGTATTATTCCTTCACATCTTCGTTCTAAAATTGGAAATAGAATATATGGTTGTGATGACTGTTTAGCTGTTTGCCCATGGAATAAATTTGCAAAGGAATCTAATGAGATAAAATTTAAACAGAAAAACCAAACCGAATTATATGATTTNAAAAAACTATCTTTACTTAATGATAATAATTTTAGAAAAATGTTTTCAAAATCACCTATTAAAAGAATTGGAAGAAACAGATTTTTAAGGAATGTTTTAATAGCTATAGGAAATGCAAAATTAAAAGATGCAAAATATCATATAAATAAAAATATTTTTGACGATTCACCAATTGTAAGAGGGGCAGCTATTTGGGCACTAAATCAAATAACTGAAGGAGAGGAATTAGATAAAATTAAAAAACTATCATTATCAAAAGAAAAAGATCCAGATGTAATTAAAGAGTGGATAGAACCATAAATTTAAGTTTTTTTTATAATCTGCTCTATAGAAAAAAATATATTATCCAAATCTGACAAACGAGAAAGTGTGTGATCTCCATCTTTTATATATGATTGAGTTATGGAGTTAGATGAAATTTTTTTACTTAACTCCATTGATAAACTCCAAGGAACAGCATCATCTTCCATTCCATGAATTATATTTACAGGGCATTCTAATGTAATTTGCTCATTCATTATTAAATGATTTCTTCCGTCGTTAATTATATTTTTTGTTATTTTGTATGAAGGATAATCATCAGAAAAAATTTCTATATAACCTTTTTCTTCAAGCAATTCTTTTTCTTTATTACTAAAATTATTCCACATTAGTATTTCTGTCATATCAACAGCTGGAGCAATCAAAACAAGACCATTCACTCTTTTCTTTCTTTTAAGAGCTAACAATAGTGAGATCCAACCACCCATNGATGACCCAATAAAAATTTGTTGTCCCTTACAAATATTATCTAAAATAGATATGCTGTCATTTAGCCAATCGGAAATATTAAAATCTTCAAAATTTCCAGATGAAAGACCATGCCCAGAATAATCAAATCTACAGAAATTTAAATTATTAAGCGAAGCATATTCAGAAATAGCTTCCGCTTTAGTTCCATACATGTCAGAATTTAAACCACCAAACCAAACAAGATTATGCTTATTTTTTGCAGAATAATCATAAATATAAGCTAATGAATTACCATTTACGGTTTTTAATGTATCATATAATTTTTTCATAGGTTTATAATATATGTCAGAATCAGATTTTAAGTATAAAAATAAAAGAATTCTACAAATAATTCCTAATATGGAAATAGGTGGTGCTGAGAGAACAGTTTTAGAGATAACAAATTTTCTTAAAGAAACAAATTTTTTATCTATGGTGCTNACTTCAGGAGGAAAACTCATAAATGATCTTGAGAAAGCTAATATAGAAGTTATAAAACTACCAATTGATAAAAAGAATCCTTATTCAGTGATAAAAAATTTTTTTATTTTCATAAAAATTTTTCGGGAAAAAAAAATTGATCTAGTTCATGTAAGGTCAAGAGGACCTGCTTGGTCAGCAATTTTTGCAGCAAAGAGAATAGGTATACCAGTATTAACGACATGGCATGGTCATGTAAGTAATTCCTCTTTTTTGAAGAAAATATATAACTCAATTATGCTAAAAGGTGATGCAGTTATAGCCAACTCATCTTACACCGCTAAAAGAATTTCTAAAATTTATAATTTAGATATTAACAGGATTGATATTGTTTCTAGGGGTGTTGATGTTAAATCATATGAATTAGGGAAATTTTCTAAAACAGAAATTGATAATATAAAAAAATTATGGTCGATTGATAATAATAAAAGAATAATTTTATTCCCAGCAAGGTTAACTCGATGGAAAGGACATTTGGTAACAATAGAGGCAATCAATTTTTTAAAAAAAGAAAAATTTTTCAATGAGACAATCTTTGTTTTTGCAGGAGAAAAGAGTGGCGCAGAAAGTTATGTTAAAAAATTAGACTCTTTGATTGAAAAATATAAATTACAGAAAAATATTAAATTAGTTGAAAGAATAGAAAATATGCAGCTTGCTTATCAAGCCTCGGAAATAGTATTATCACCATCAATAGAACCTGAGCCATTTGGGAGAATACCAATAGAGACACAAGCTGCCGGAAAAACTATAATAGCCTCTGACCATGGAGCAGTTAAAGATACTATTATAAGTGGTGATAGCTTTACAGGCTTCAAAGTTAAGCCTAATGACCCTTTGGCTTTATCAGAAGCAATAAAAAAGTCTATTTTAATGGATGGTAAAGACTTAAATGAAATGCATGATAGAGCTGTTTTAAATGTTAAAAATAATTTTTCACTTGAAAGTATGTGTAAAAAGACATTAGAAGTTTATAAAAGATTATTGATTTCTGAATGAATTTCTTGACATGNTATTTTTAGAAGGCAATCTTAAGGTAATTATTAAATAGGGAGAAGTTTCCATAAGTAGACAATATAACTCGACGCCACCATCCTCAAAAGGACCACGCGTCAACGATCAAATCACAGCAGAGGAAGTTCTGCTCATAGATTCATCTGGTGAAAAAAAAGGTAATATACCTACACCNCAAGCAATTGAAATATCAAAAGAACAAGGATTAGACCTAGTTGAAATCTCTCCTAAAACAAATCCNCCTGTCTGTAAGGTTATGGATTATGGTAAATACAAATATGAAAGTCAAAAAAAGGCCAATCAAGCAAAAAAGAAGCAAAAAACAATTGATATAAAAGAAATTAAACTTCGTCCAAATATTGACGTTCATGACTACCAAGTAAAAATGAGAAGTGTTCAAAAATTTTTAAGTGAAGGTGACAAAGTAAAAATAACATTAAGATTTAGAGGTAGAGAAATGGCTCANCAAGACAGGGGGGCTGANCTTTTACAAAAAGTTAAAGATGAAATTGATCCTATTGCTAAAGTAGAGCTAAATCCAAAATTTGAAGGAAGACAAATGATTATGGTCTTAGCACCAAGATAATCACTTCTTAGGTTGAATTATTTATAAAAGTAATATAAATAAACCACACTAGATGATCCGGCAGGGCATGCCGTGTTTATCTTAAAAGCTTATTCCTTTAATTATTTAAATACAGGAGAATGCAAAATGCCCAAATTGAAAACAAAAAGTGGAGCAAAAAAACGCTTCAAACTTACCGCTTCAGGTAAAGTTTCTCGTGCACAAGCTGGTAAAAGGCATGGCATGATTAAGAGAACCCCTAAACAAATACGGAATAAAAGAGGAACTACCGTTCTTTCCGATTCTGACAGCAGGATAGTAAAAAAATTCCTGCCATACGCTTAAGGAGAGATAGATGGCAAGAGTAAAAGGTGGACCAGCAAGCCATGCAAGGCATAGAAAAGTTATAAAAAGTGCTAAGGGTTACTGGGGAAGAAGAAAAAATACTTTCAGGATTGCTAACCAAGCTGTTGANAAAGCTGGTCAGTATGCNTATAGAGACAGAAAGGCAAGAAAGAGAAGCTTTAGGTCTCTTTGGATTCAAAGAATTAATGCGGCTGCAAGACTTAACGGCTCTACATATGGACAATTCATTAACGGGCTATCAAAAGCAGGTATTGAAATTGATAGAAAAGTTTTAGCAGAGCTAGCAGTATCAGATGCTGCAGGCTTTCAAAAATTAGTAGAAAAAGCCCAAGCTACGTTAAAATAAAACTAAATTTGTTTTAAAATCATTTATTTAATGCTTTTATAGTTCTTGGGTGAAACTTATGACTTATTCTGAATCATTAGAAGAAGAGATTTTAAAAAAAGTCTCTTTAGCAGAAAATCAAGATTCTCTTGAAGAAATCCGCATTGCCGAACTTGGTAAGAAAGGNAAAATTTCTCTTTTAATGAAAGATTTGTCAAAGCTCAGCCCTGAAGANAGAAAAGAGCAAGGATCTAANCTAAATATTTTAAAGAAAAATATTTCTAACGCAATTTCTTCNAAAAAAAATGAATTAACTAATATTGAATTAGAAAAGCGACTATTAGAAGAAAAAATTGATGTCACCCTTCCCGTTCAGGTTAGTCAATCAAAGCATGGTAAAATTCATCCTGTTTCACAAGTACTTGATGAGATTTCTGAAATATTTGGCTCTTTGGGTTACACAATATCTGAAGGGCCAGATATTGAGACTGAACATTATAACTTTAATGCTTTAAACATCCCTGAATCTCATCCTGCCAGACAAATGCATGATACCTTTTATTTAAATAATGATAATGCTGAAGAAAAACATGTGCTAAGAACTCATACAAGTCCTGTTCAAGTTCGAACCATGGAAAAAGATAAACCACCTTTTAAGTTTATCTCACCTGGTAGAACATACAGATGTGACTCTGATCAAACCCATACTCCAATGTTTCATCAAATAGAGGGTTTAGTTGTTGATGAAGAAACACATCTTGGTCATTTGAAGTGGACTTTAGAAACATTTTTTAAATCATTTTTTGAGTTAGATAATATAGAAATACAGTTAAGGCCTAGTTACTTTCCTTTTACTGAGCCATCACTGGAGGTTGACGTATTGTGTGATAGATCTGGTTCAGTTCTTAAAATAGGTGAAGGCTCAGACTGGCTTGAAGTTGCAGGAGCAGGAATGGTTCACCCTGAGGTTTTGAAGTCCTCAAATATTGACCCCGACAAATATCAAGGATTCGCTTTTGGTCTGGGTGTTGATAGGCTAGCGCAATTAAAATATGGAATTCCTGATTTAAGGACATTCTTTAATGGGGATATCAGATGGTTGAATCATTATGGATTTTCTTTTCTTGATATACCAACTCTTTCGAGGGGATTGAAGAAATGAAATTTACTTTCTCATGGTTAAAAGAGTATCTAAAAACAGACAAAGATATAAATACTATACTTGAAAATCTTACAAATATTGGTTTAGAGGTGGAAGAATCTCTTGATCAATATTCTGTATATAAAGATTTTAAGGTAGCAAAAATTATTTCTACAAAAAAACATCCCAATGCAGATAGGCTTCAATTGTGCTTAGTTGATATTGGTGATGATAAACTTGAAGTTGTTTGTGGTGCAAAGAATGCTAAAGAAGGACTAACAACTATATATGCACCCGTTGGGAGCACTATTCCAGATTCTGGTTTTAAATTAAAAAAAGCAAAAATTAGAGGTGTTGAATCCTTGGGGATGTTGTGTTCTAAAAAAGAGTTACGCTTAGGCGAAGACTCCGAAGGAATTGCAGAGCTATCTGATAACTTTAAAGCAGGTAAATCCATAACCGATGCATTAAATTTAAATGATATCCAAATTGAAATAGCTATAACGCCAAATAGACCTGACTGTCTTGGTGTTTACGGAATTGCAAGAGACTTAGCAGCGGCTGGTATTGGTAAGCTAGTTGAAAGAGATAAAAAAGAAATACCTGTATCTGGAGAAAAATTTCCAATTTTTCTTGATTATAAAAATCAAGATGATGCGTGTTCAATTTTCTCTGGAAGAGTTATAAAAAATGTAAAAAATACTCAAAGCCCTGAGTGGTTAATAAATAAACTTGAGGCAATAGGGTTAAGATCAGTTAACTGTTTAGTTGATATAACAAACTATATAAATTTTGATCAAGGTAGACCACTTCATGTCTATGATTTAAANAAAATTTCTAAAAAAATTGGTGCCAGAAATGCAAAAAAAGGTGAAGAAATTCAAGCCTTAGATGGCAAAAATTATAAATTAGATNATGATATGTGTGTTATAGCTGATGATAAAAAGGTTCTAGGTATTGGCGGTATTATGGGTGGAGAATATTCTGGCTCNTCAATGGATACAACCGAAATATTTCTTGAATCAGCNTATTTTGATCCTGTTCAAATTGCACTTNCTGGAAGAAAACTCAACATNATGTCTGACTCAAGATATAGGTTTGAAAGAGGAGTTGACCCTTCTTATGTCCTAGACGGTTTAGAGTATGCGACTAATTTGATAATCGAACTATGCGGTGGTACTGCTGAAGAAATATCAGTTATTGANAATAGAAAATTCGTAAATAAAAAAATAAATTTTAGTCCCGAATTAGTTAAAAANATGACTGGATTAGAAATCGAAAATAAAGTTATTAGTGAAATATTATTATCATTAGGTTTTAAAGTTTCTAGTGACTGGGAACTAACAGTACCCTCTTGGAGACCAGATATCTCCATAAATGAAGATATTGTTGAAGAAGTAGTAAGAATTTATGGATTAAATAACATAAAATCAGAGCCTTTATTTAATGATCAGCAGCCTTCAAAATCTATATTAACTAATAAACAAAAAAACTTAAGATTGATTAGAAGAATTATTGCCTCGAGAGGTTTATTAGAAACTATCTCTTATTCATTTATAAATGAACAAGATGCAAGGGATTATGGAGGCGGCGATAATAGTTTAAAAGTGATAAACCCAATTTCTGAAGAGTTATCTGACATGCGACCAACTCCTCTTGCATCGATAATAAATATAGCTGATGANAATTCTANGAGAGGTTATGGTGATCTTGGTATTTTTGAATTAGGACCTGGCTTTTCTGGAAAGAATGCTGATGAACAAATTATAATAGCCTCAGGTATAAGAACCGGCTCTTATAAGTTAGAAGGTTATGGAAAAGATTGGCAAGGNTTTAAAAATGTAGATGCTTTTGATGCAAAAAAAGATGTAATTTCAGTCTTAGAAGAGTTCGGAGNTAACAATCAAAAAATTAAAATCAAAGAATCAGCCCCAAAATATTATCACCCTGGAAGGTCTGGACAGATTTTGACCGAAAAAGGGAATATTGTTGCAAACTTTGGTGAAATTCATCCGAAAATTATGAAAGAAAAAGACTTTAATATTGCAGTAGGCTTTGAGATTTTCATAGATTGCATAGATTTATTACAAGAAAAAAAATCAATGCAAACTGCACCTAATATTTATAATTTACAGCCTTTAATAAGAGATTTCTCATTTATTGTTAATAATGAGGTTAGCGCACAAACAATTATTGAGGCTGTCAAGAATTCTGATAATTCCCTTATAAAAAATGTAAAAATATTTGACCAATTCNTGAATGAANAAAATAAATCCATNGCAATTGAAATAANAATTCANCCAACAGATCATACTTTAACAGACCATGAGCTAGANGAGATTTCTCTTAAAGTTATTAATTCTGTTGAAAGCGCAACAAAAGGAAAATTGCGTAGCTAGTTTTATAATAATTTTATGATATACCTTCATTAATGACAGATATTAAAAACATCAGAAACTTCTCAATTATTGCTCACATCGATCATGGTAAATCTACGCTTGCTGATAGATTAATTCAAAGCTGTGATGGATTAAGTGACAGGGAAATGAAAGATCAGGTCCTAGACTCTATGGATATTGAGAGAGAAAGAGGAATTACTATTAAAGCGCAAACCGTAAGATTAAATTATAAAGGTAAAAATGGTGAAAACTTCCAACTTAACTTAATTGATACACCTGGCCATGTNGATTTTNNNTATGAAGTNAGTAGNTCNTTATNNGCNTGTGANGGATCTATNTTANTNGTNGANNNNACNCANGGNGTAGANGCTCAAACATTAGCAAATGTATATCAAGCTATTGATCTTGATCATGAAATTATTCCTGTTATCAATAAGATTGATTTACCAGCTGCAGAACCTGAAAAAGTCGCCATGCAAATAGAAGATGTAATTGGTCTTGATGCATCAGATGCAATATATGTTTCAGCAAAAACTGGCCAAGGAATTGATGATATTTTTGAAACGCTTATCGAAAGATTAAATCCACCATTAGGGAATAATGATAAAGAAACAAAAGCTTTATTAGTTGATAGCTGGTATGACTCATACCTAGGCGTAGTGGTATTAGTTAGAGTAATAGATGGCGAATTAACTAAAGGACAAAAAATAAAAATGATGGGCACCAATAGCACCTATGAAATTGACGATATTGGCGTTTTTACTCCAAAAAAAGTATCAGTAAATAAATTAGGGCCAGGTGAATTAGGGTATATTATAGCTGGCATAAAAACAGTATCAGACACTCAAATAGGTGACACAATAACAGATGATAAAAGACCCTGCAAAGATATGCTTAAAGGGTTTAGACCATCACAACCATCTGTCTTTTGTGGTTTATTTCCAGTAGACAGTGGTGAATTTGAAGACTTAAGAGAGTCTATAGAAAAACTTAGTTTAAACGATTCAAGCTTCCAACACGAAACTGAAAATTCTGCCGCTCTTGGTTTTGGATTTAGATGTGGATTTCTTGGTCTTCTTCANCTTGAAATAGTAAGAGAGAGAATTGAAAGAGAGTTTGATATTGATCTAATCACAACCGCTCCAAGTGTAATNTATAAGATTTATCTAAATGATGGCAAATGTATTGACCTGCATAATCCTGCGGATATGCCAGATCCTAGCTTAATAAATTATATTGAAGAACCATGGATTAAAGCAACTATTCTTGTACCAGATGAATATTTAGGGGCGGTATTAAAATTGTGTGAAGAAAGAAGGGGTAACCAAGTAGAATTAACTTACGCAGGTACAAGAGCAATGGTCGTATATGACCTACCTCTAAACGAAGTCGTATTCGACTTTTATGATCGACTTAAATCAATTTCAAGCGGTTATGCAAGCTTTGANTGGCAAATGGACACATACAAACAAGAGAAATTAGTGAAGATGAGTGTNCTAGTTAACTCTGAAACTGTTGACGCNTTATCTATAATTGTACACGCAGATAGAGCTGATATGCGGGGNAGAACAATGTGTAAGAAATTAAAAGATTTAATCCCTCGTCATCAATTTAAAGTACCTGTTCAAGCAGCGATTGGTGCAAGGGTAATTGCAAGGGAAACTATACCGCCATTCAGAAAAGATGTTACAGAAAAATTATATGGGGGTGATGTCACACGAAAAAAGAAACTATTAGAAAAACAAAAGAAAGGAAAAAAAAGAATGAGGGAATTTGGTAGTGTAAATATCCCTCAAGATGCATTCATATCAGCACTTAAATTTGATGANAATTAAATTTAAATTGAATTTAATGGAGAGGTGGCCGAGTGGTCGAAGGCGCACGCTTGGAAAGCGTGTAGGCGGGTAACCGTCTCGAGGGTTCGAATCCCTTCCTCTCCGCCATATCAAGATTTTTGCGATTAGTATCCAATAAAATAAACATTAACTCCTTAGCAAGAATTCTTGAAGATTCGANAATTACAGATCTTATTTCACTATCTGAAACCTCATAAGTCATTGAAGGAATATTATATTGATTGTAAAAATAATTTTTCGATACTTTATTACTCTCTGTGTATGAATTTTTAACAGTAAAGTTATAGTTAATTTTAGATAATTCTAGCCTTGATTTTTCTAACCAATTTAATAGAAAATTNTGNTCAGAATTTTTAAGCTTTGCATCGCTAATATAAAAAATATTTTTATAAGTTGAATGAAAATCTATAAATAAAAAAGGTTGATTTTTATTTTTTAAGTTATCAAGAAAATTCTTAACAGAATAAGTTTCAGGTTGAGAAAAATTATCCCAATCTCGGTTTAAGTCTTTTTTATTAAAATTATAGCGCCAAAAGCCATTCTCAACACCATCAGGATTCATTAAAGGAACAAAAATTATATTGTATTTTGATAAAAAATCTTTTGATAAATTAATACTCCCAATTAGCTGATTTATAAAACCCTGAAGTGCAAATGCTGATGAAACCTCAGGAGGGTGCTGACGGCCCAAGATTAAAATAAATGGATTATTAATATTCTCATTTGAAAAAAATGCTTTAATTGGACGATTTTGAACAGAATATCCAATGACCTTACTTTTCAAAAATTTATTCTTTTTTAAAATTTTGTACCAATCTTCGTACCAATCCTCAGTGATCAATTCCTGTGATGATATATATTGCTCTTCTTTTGATGGATAAAAATTTATAAAAACATTTTTACCATCATTTTTTATTAAAATATCACTCTTATTTANTCTTTCCCAGCNGCTGTTANTTTTTTTTATTTTTGGGAAATATCTATGCTCATACTNTCCATAATCAAGCTCTAAAAGAATTTTTTTTATATGCTTTGATTTTCGAAATGCGTACCAAGGGCTTGGGTTAATAGAATCTTTGGANTCAGGTTTTACTAATATTTTAATATGATCTGAGGATATAACTTCACAAACTGAATTACCTCCACCAGAAAAATTAAAGTCAATTGTGACTAAATCGGTAGTACATTTTTGGCTATCTTCTTTAATAGAAGCAAAAGTATAGTCACAAACAAAAAAAAGTGACAAAAAAAGAAAAACTCTCATTTGTCTAATATCTATGGATAAAATTAATGTAGTAAGATCTACCTAGATTATCATGTTTATCAATATAGTAACCAAATATATCAGATGCCAGGGGAGCTCTCTCATCGG
>NYSO01000002.1 GCA_002683015.1 Rhodobiaceae bacterium | reverse complement strand
TCAAATTATTGATGAACAAAGAATAGATAATTGGCTTTTTAGGTCACGCTTGATCAAATCGAGAGCTAAAGCTCAAAAAATTATCCTTGATGGATACGTTAAAATTAATAAAATACGCACATCAAAACCATCAGTTAAAATTAAAATTGGAGACATTATAACACTGACCAAACTTGATAGTGTTTTTATACTATCAGTAGAAAATTTTGCAAAAAATAGACTTAATGCTAAAGAAGCAATGAAATTATATAAAGAAATTAAAATAATGTAGGAAAAATTGTTAATGAAAAGATTTATAAAAAAGTTTTTTGGTGAAAAATCCTCAAATAACGAAAATCAGGATGCGCTCAATAGTTCTGTTATTGAAGAGGCTGTAGTAGTTTTATTGCTCCGGGCTGCAAATATTGACGGTAAAAAGGACGAACAAGAAATTGAAGCAATTAAAAGATTAATTATTCAACAATTTAATTATGATGAAGAAAAGGCAGATATGCTTATTACCTCAGCAAGTGAAAAGGAGGAAAGCTCCGCAGATCTATTTGAATGGTCTAAAATAATTAACGATCATTATGACTTAGACAGTAAAAAAATTGTTTTCAGCATGATGTGTGAAATAATTTGTGCTGATGGATTAATAGATCCTTTTGAGTCAAACCTAATTAGAAGACTATCTGGATTACTTTACATTTCGGATAAAGATGCAGGGGCAATCAAAAAAAAGGTTATGAATAATAAGGATATTTAATGACTTATGTTGTCTCAGAGGAATGTATTAAGTGTAAATTTATGGATTGTGTTGATGTCTGTCCAGTCGACTGCTTCTATGAAGGTGAAAACATGCTTGTAATACACCCTGAAGAATGCATTGATTGCGGAGTATGCGAACCTGAATGCCCAGCTGAAGCTATTCATCCTGATACAAAGGACGGTATGGAAAAATGGTTAAAAATAAATACCGAATATGCTGATAAATGGCCTAATATAACTATAATGAGAGATAGTCCCGAAGATGCTGAAGATTTTAATGGTGAGGAAAATAAATTTGAAAAATACTTTAGTGAAGAGCCCGGGGAAGGCGATTAACCTATAAAATCTTGTAAAAGCTTGATTATTCTGCTAAAGGCTTTGCTCTAACTTCAATGTACATAGGATACCTTTGATGAGTGTAAAAAAAAAGACACAAAAAAATAAGTCAAAAGCTACTGCCAATACAAAAAAAAAGAAAATTGTAAAAAAAGCTACGGTAAAAAAAGCTACGGTCAAGAAAGCTGCACCTAAGAAAGCTGCACCTAAGAAAGCTGCACCGAAGAAGGTTGCTCCAAAAAAAGTTGCACCTAAGAAAGCTGCACCGAAGAAGGTTGCTACAAAAAAAGTTGCTCCTAAAAAAATTGCTCCTAAAAAAGCTGCGCCAAAAAAAATAATTAAAAAAAAGGGTTCCCCTAGAAAATCTTTAGAAAAAAGAACTGTGGCCAAGAAAGAGGAATTCCTTCCAGAACAATATGTTGTCTATCCATCTCATGGTATTGGTCAAATTTTAGAAATAGAAAAAAAAGAGATAGCAGGACAAATGCTTACAATGTATGTGATAGAGTTTGAAAAGGAAAAGATGACATTAAGAGTCCCAATAGAGAAAACAAAAGAAATTGGCGTTAGAAAAGTTTCTACAAAAAATCAGCTAAAAGATATTTTTGAAATATTAACTGGAAAAGCAAAAATTAGAAGAACGATGTGGAGTAGAAGGGCTCAAGAGTATGAAGCTAAAATAAATTCAGGTGATATAAAGCTTCTTACTGAAGTAGTAAGAGATTTATTTAGAAGCGATAGTCAGCCTGAACAATCCTACTCTGAGAGGCAGTTATATGAAGCTGCAAGAGAGAGATTATCTAGAGAAGTGGCTGTTATTGAAAAAACTGATGAACAAAAAGCTATTGAAAAGATGGAAACTATACTAAATAATTCAAATGGTAGAAATGAAGAGCTTAGTACTGAAGATCAAGAATAGTTTTTAAGAGGGGAATCTTATTGGGTCATCAAAGAAAAAAATTAGTAGATCTAGCCAAAAGATTACTAAATCATAATNTAAATGGCTCTACGGATCAAGCTGATGAAATTATGGTTAAATCAGTTAATGATTATACCGATAATGAAATTATTAGATCAGAAGTTAATAAAATTTTCTATGACCATCCTGTACCNATAGCCTTGAGTGTTGAGCTTAAAGAAAATAATTCTTATAAAGCTACTAAAGCAATTGACACCCCCCTGCTTATAACAAGGGACGAAAATGGAGTTGCTAGGGTATTTATAAATATATGTAAACATAGGGGAGCCCCTGTTTGNCCAGAGGGAAGTGGAAAAAAATCAAANTTCAACTGCACCTATCACGGCTGGATGTATAACAATAAAGGTAATTTAATTAATATTTTTAAATCAGATACGTTTGGTGATATTGATACAACAAAGATAAAATTAACTGAGTTATTTTGCGAAGAAAAATCTGGATTTATATGGACGTGTTTAAATCCAGATATTGAATATAACCTATCCGAATGGATGAATGGATTTGACTCAGAATTNGATGATATAGATTTAAAAAATTGGCATATTTTTAGTAGCAAAACTTTAGAAGGTCCAAGGTGGAAAATTTGCTGGGATGGCTATTTAGATGGTTATCATCATCATATGGTTCATCCTGAAACTGTAGGNAAAAATACAATTGTCAATCTTATTGCTCATGATACATATGGGCCTCATCAAAGATTTGCCTTTGGTTTAAAAAATATAAACGAACTTGCTAAAATTGATGAGGAAGACTGGGAACCTGAAAATCATATAAGGTTAATTCACTCAGTTTTTCCAAATGGATCAGTTTCAGCAATTCAAAATCAACATTGTTTAGTGAGTATAGTTTTTCCCACTACTGATTTACAAGGCACTACTACAACTCAATATATCTTGTGCCTTAATGAACCTAAAACAAAACAGCAAATAAAAGACGCAAAAGATTTCTCTGAATTAGCCGAAAAAGCCATTGTAGATGAAGACTATCCGATGAATTTCAAAATACAAGATTCTATTAATTCAAAAGCTAATAAAGAATTTTTATTTGGTAGAAATGAGCCAATACAGCAACATTATCATAAATGGGTGGATAAATTATCCTCAAAGTAAACAATCTGCAACAACTAGTACTTGACTAAGTTATTGTTTTTCATTCAAAATAAGAAATGGAGGGAGTAATATGAGTAATACAAAAGAAGTTTTTAATCCTGAGTACAACCCNAATGGGGCAGAGGGATCTTTAGATACNAATAAATTACCTTGGATACCATTAAGAAATGTTGATGGTTTATCTATAAAACCAGTTAGGGCTAGCTCTGAAAGCGGTATGTTTTCTCTAATTTTTAAATTAGAAGCTAATTCAAGCTTTCCTACTTCAATATATTTAGGGGGAATGGACCTATTAGTCTTATCAGGGCAACTTAGCTATGAACAAGATGGCGAGGAAAGTATTCTTGCCCCAGGAACATGGGGGTTTATTCCTGCCAACTCTAAGGTAAATTCAATAAAAGCTATTGAAGACTGTGAAGTATTAGCAAACTTTTATAGTGGTGTTGCATTTCTTGATGAAAAGGACNNAGTAAAATCAATCTTAACAAGTATTGATATACTTCAATTAGCCAAAAGTAATAAAATTCCTCTTGTNCCTAACTCTAGCGCAGAGTGTTGGGAGCGAGGACCTGAGGAAGCTTATGATGGACCATCAGAACCACTAACAATTGCTTCTTCAAATGCGAAGGCTTTAGTGAGCTCTGAATCAGGATCAGTTATTTCATCNAATGTTACTCATCCACATTTTGTTGATACAAGAGAAGTTCCATGGCTTGTAATGCCTTCAATGCCCGATGTTGGTTTAAAATTATTAAGGGTTAGTGAAGAAACAGGTTTTGTTTCAATGATAGTAAAACATAATGGTGTTGCCCTACCTCATACTCATATTGGAGCAAGTGATTTTCTAGTATTGAATGGTGCATTGGGAGTTAGATCTGGACCACCCGAAGGATATGGACCAGGCATTTGGTTTTATGAGCCAGCTGGCGCTAGACATGAAGCNACTCAAAGAGTTACTGATGAGGACTTAATTTATACTGCAAATATTTATGGCCCATTGATTTTTGACTCTGGNCCAGGAACTCCTGTTGAGGCAGTTGTNTCTTGGTTAGATTATAAAACTATGGCTGAAGAGTCTGCTGATGTTAAATTAGCTCCAAATACTAATTTAAATGACACTAGTTTATTGGCTTGGGCGCCACTTTAAGGTTTATAAATTTATTAAAAATACTTGATTTTATATTCTTAATTTATAGTTTGAATTTGTGGTCCCGTAGCTCAGCAGGATAGAGCACCAGATTCCTAATCTGGGGGTCACAAGTTCGAATCTTGTCGGGATCACCAAATTAATTAAATCCTTATGAACATCTTNATCACCAGAACTAAAAGAAAAAAAACAATNTCAATATTGATTAAAGATGGAAATGTAGAGGTAAAAGCACCATTTAATTTAAANCAAAATGAAATAGATGCATTTATTCTAAAAAAAGAGAAATGGATTAAAAATAAAATTCTTCTTCAAAAAAAAATTAAACAACTACCTAAGAAAAAATTTATCAATGGAGAAATTTTTAAATTTCTTGGCAAAGACCTAATACTTAAAATTAATATAAGTGATGCAAAAAAAACATATATAAAAAATGATTATATTTGCTTAGACTTAAAAAATAATACTAAAAATAATAGAGATAAAATTAAAAAAGAACTTGAACTTTTCTACAGAAGTTTTTCAGAGAAAATTCTAAAAGAAAAAACTCTTATTGAGTCTAAAAAAATGAATCTAAANGTAGAGAAAATTAAAGTTAGGTCATACAAAAATAGATGGGGAAGTTGTTCATCTAATGGAGATATTTCTTATAATTGGAAACTAATAATGGCACCAGAGAAAATAATAAATTATGTTATAATTCATGAATTATGTCATTTAATTCACTTTAATCATTCTAGAGACTACTGGAAAGAGGTAAGCAAAAAACTTCCAAATTATAGAGAAAGTAAAGAATGGCTAAAATCAAATCAGTATTTATTTGACTGGTGATGCTTTTAAAATTAAATGATATTTATAATTTAGGTTGAGGGTAAAATGAAAAAAAGAAAACTAGGGAAAACAGATATAAATGTTAGTGAAATTTGTTTAGGCACAATGACTTGGGGAGAACAAAATACTGAAAAAGATGGCCATGAACAGATGGACTATGCATTGGATATGGGAATAAATTTTTTTGATACAGCTGAAATGTATGCTGTTCCTCCAAGAAAAGAAACTCAAGGTTCAACTGAAAAAATTATTGGATCCTGGTTTAAAGAGAGAAAATCAAGAGACAAAGTTATTCTTGCTACAAAAGTTTCAGGTAGGTCGCCATTGAACTGGTTAAGAGATAAAGAACAACCAACTGAACAATCAAAAGATCAAATTCTTGAAGCAATTGATAAGAGTCTATCTAGGCTGGGAATTGATTACATAGATCTCTATCAGCTTCATTGGCCTGATAGACCAATGAATTTGTTTGGTGGAAGCATTAATTATGAGCATATTGAACAACCCTCAAATGAAATTGATGAAATTTTGGACTCATTAAATGATTTAGTCAAAATGGGTAAAATTAGATACATAGGATTATCAAATGAAACACCTTGGGGAACAATGAAATTTCTTCATCACTCAAATATTTCATCTACTCCTAGAGTTCAATCTATTCAAAATGCATATAACCTTTTAAACAGAACCTTTGAAATAGGTGGTTCAGAAATAGCTCACAGAGAGGATGTTGGATTATTGGCATATTCTCCTCTCGCCCAAGGTTACTTAACTGGAAAATATCAAAATGGAAAACTTCCAAAGGGATCTAGGAAAGAGCTTTTTAACAGGNTNCAAAGATACGAGGGTCCATATGCTGAGGAGGCAATAGANGATTATCTNACAATTGCGAAAAAATANANCATTGATCCATCACAACTAGCTAATCAATTTGTAACAACAAGGCCTTTTGTTACATCAAATATTATTGGTGCGACAAGCATGGAACAGTTAAAACTTGCCGTGACTTCAATTGAAGTTGATTTAACTGAGGAAATAGAAAATGAAATTGAAAAAGCCTTTCAAAAGCATGGGAATGTTGCTTCTTAATTAAATCTATTCAACTGAAAATAATAATAATGCATTGCCAGGCATATGGTTATATATGCCGTATCCTGAATTTATAGCCATATAGCCATTTCTGACAGAAGGACCTGATCCACTGAAACTGCCTCCCGAAGCTGGAGTTCCAGAAACACTCTCATAATCTCCTAAAGAGTTAAAACTCCACAAAATATCTCCATCTTCTTTATCGTAAATCCTGATCATGCCATCAAGGTGACCAGCGATAACTGCNCCAGGGATTGCTGTAACTGCAGCAGAAATTCCTGGATCACAATTTGTATCTATTTCTTTACATTCTTTATCTGTAATTGTTGACCATAGAATTTCACCTGTTTCTGTATCTAATGAATGCATACCAGGCTTTCTATTTAGCCATACTTTTCCATCATTAGTGTCTTTCATGTCATTTAAGGGGACATATAAGATTTTNCCTTCTGAGGCCATTCCAAAATGAATACCCCCCTGAGTACCTCCACCTGAGACGGCTTTTGACCAAATAATATCACCCGTATCAGGATCTATTCCATATACAGAGCCAGATTTTTGGCCAGCAACTAGTATATCTTTATCACCTAAATCAATTAAAATTGAACTTGCTGAATAATCCATATCTGGGCCATTTTCTTCTGGACAGTTTGGTANGCCTTTACCCATACATGCAAGATTCCAAGCATCTCCAGCAAGGGTTTGNCTTCTCCAAACTTCTTCACCTGTATCAATATTATANGCAATAATTGCATCAGAGGAGTCATCAGCAGGTGTTGAATAATTCTCNCCTGTTCCAATATANACGTACCTTCTTTTCTTATCTATATTAGGTGACGTCCATATTGGTGCTCCAGATGGTCCAAACATTCTTGTACCAACTGATGTTTTACCAGAATATTTTGCTGGGACAGGAATTGAATACTGNTTCCANAATATTTTGCCAGTAGTTGCCTCAACAGCTAAGAGCCCTCCNCTAAAGGTGCAACATTCATAATTATCATTAAAAGCAGGAATAACTTCTAAACCTGACACTGGAACAAATAAAATATTTTCAAATTTAGCTGAGGTAGCTGTCCTAGTTGCATTGGGATGATCATCGGATTTTATTTTCCATATTAATTCACCAGTTTGAGCGTCAAGAGCATATTCGTTCGCAAGTATATCNCCAAAATAAATATATGGACGTTTCTCTGGTTTTGTACCATTTTTCCATTCATCCATAATGATACCAGTTCGCACTTCAGCGGATGCAGAAAAATTCCATTTTACACAACCTGTTTCTACATCTAAGGCATATATATCACCAGACTGACTTCCTACAAAAATTGATCCCATGGCAAAAAGTGGTTGAGANCGAGCTCTTTGAGAATAAGGAAAACCAAAGGCCCATTTTAATTTTAATTTTCTGACATTTTTTGAGTCAATTTTTCCAGAATTTTTTGGAACAAACCTAGAAGTATTATAACCCCAACCATAAGGAGNAGGGGCNTCTTTCAAATCAAACTTCATCCTTTTAGTTTCGCAAAAATTAAGTTCTGCTTTTTTTGGAAAATCTTTTCTATCTTTTCTTACAATATATTCAACAATTTGTATTTTTTTCTTCCTCTGATAAATGTGAGGATTGCTCAGNCATTATACCATCATTAATTGTCCTTAATAANGCTTGAGGAATAAGCATTTCAAGCCAATTTGCTGCAGGTGCTTTTTCAATTGAGCCATCATGACAAATTGCNCAATTTTCTTGATATAAGGCATTGCCAGGGTGTGTTTCTGGATCGATGGTTATTTCCCTAATAATTAACTCATCGGTGGATTCTCTAACTTTAGCATTCTCATCTATAACATAATCTTGTTTATTTTCTGTTACTTCTGCATTTGANAAAGTTGAAAAAAATAAATAANAAAATAAAATAAATAGTCTCATAAGAATCCCCATAGTTGTGAAAATATTAAGACATAATAAAATAATAATCCATCACAAATTCTATGTTATTATTAAATATATTTAGGTAAAAAAATGAATAATAAACTTCCAATTAGCTGTTTTATAATTGCGAAAAATGAAGCAGATAGAATAACTAAAACAATTAAGTCTGTTGAAGGTCTTGTCGATGAAATTATTGTTATTGATTCAGGATCAACGGATGGCACACAAGATTTAGTTAAGAAACTTGGGTGTAAACTTTATTTTAATGAGTGGCATGGATTTGGCCCACAAAAGCGTTTTGGTGAAGAGAAGGCAAAAAATAAATGGTTGCTAAATCTTGATGCAGACGAATATTTGTCAAATGAACTTAAAGTTGAGATAAGAAATTTATTTTCAAGAAAACTAGAATCAAATTTTTACTCAATGAAAGTTATTCCGATATATCCGAATTGGAACAAACCAAGATTATTTTCTGCACACCACTTGTGCATAAGATTGTATAATATTGACTTTGGAAGATTTTCACCCTCAGAAGTTCATGACTCTGTGCAGACGAATTCAAAAAAAATAATTAAGCTAAAAAGTCCTGTTTTTCATAAATCAGTAAGATCTTTTTCACATCTAATTGAAAAAGAAGATAGCTATATAAAAATGCAAATTGAATCTCTAAAAAAGAAAAATAAATTATTTCTATTCTCAAGATTAATTTTTGAATTCCCACTAAGCTTTATAAAGTATTACTTTATAAGAAGACATTTTACAGGTGCATTTACAGGCCTCGTAACAGCATTGATTTTAGCTTTTTATAGATGGAAAAGAATCTATCTTTTTTTAAGAAAAACCTAAAAATTTATTTAAAATTAACTATCATCATTCCAGTAATTACTAATGAAACTCCAAATAATTTCCATAAATCTATTGGCTTTACCTGAAAGGCCATCAAACCAAAATGATCTAAAATAAGAGACATAATTATAGTACCAGTAATAAATGTACTTACATATGTCGCAGCACCAATTTTTGGAGCAATCAGTATAGCTCCAAAAACAATACATGCNCCCATCAACCCACCTGAAAATGACCATAAAGGAGCTTTTTTTAGATCAACTAGATTTGGAATAGAAGGTTTTAAAAAGATTAAAATTATTGAAAATATTATTACACCACCTAAAAAACTTATAAAGGCAGCCTGAGATGGGTGCGAGAGATAGTTTGATAAAGTAGAATTAACGCCAGTTTGAATTGGACCTAATGTTCCAAGCAAGATTACAATAAGAATTAAAATTATTTTATATTCCATGATTATCTTTAATAAATTTCGTTAAAGTTTTAATTCTTTATTTTGTATTTTATTAAAAAGTTCTTGGTCTAAAGGTAAATAAGTTTGTGTCTTGTGATCACAAAAATACATTGGTTCTTTTATTTCTTTCGGATTATATCCNTCTTTTACTAACTCAACTTTACGATGCTTAAAAGTACCGGTAATCTCAATTTCTTTTTTTATTCGTAAAAAAAGCGGTTGGGCATAAGAGGGTAAAGAAGAGGATAAAGATTCATATAAATTTTCTAAATTTATGTCTCTATCAGTTGATAATGCCGCCATACCAGCTTTTCCATCACTNCCNGGAATATTTACCCCATAAACATTTGCCTCTAAAATTCCATCAAAACCTGCAAATGCTTCGGCTACCTCTGATGTTGCAACATTCTCACCCTTCCACCTAAAAGTATCACCAATTCTATCTGCAAAATAGACGTAACCTAATTCATCTTTACTTAATAAATCGCCTGTACGGAAATATTGATCACCTTTAGTAAATACATCGACAAGTATTTTTTTCTTGGTTGCATCTTTATCAACATAACCNTCAAAACTTCCTGGTAAAACAATTTCGCCNATCGCTTCTCCNACCTCATTAACATCGCAAGGAATACAAAAACCGTTTTCATCTCTTATCGGTTCCTCNTTTTCAACATCGAACTTAATTATNTGAACATTAAGAANTTTTTCTATATATTTTGGTATTCTNCCAATTGCNCCNGATTTTCCGTCATAATTCATTAAAGATACATTACCCTCGGTAGCACCATAAAATTCAAGAATATTTTTAATATTAAAACGTTCCTTAAAATCATCCCAAATATCAGGGCGCAAACCATTTCCTGTAACCATTCTNAGGCTATGATCTTTTTCATATTTATGAGTAGGAGCGTTTAATAAATATCTGCATAANTCTCCNATATACTGAAAAATAGTAACTTTATATTTATAAACATCNTCCCAAAATTCATTTACAGAAAATTTCCTTTTCAAGACTAATGAAGCCCCAGAAGTTAAAGCAAGNCCAACAGCTATTACTCCTCCNGCAGAATGATAAAGAGGAAGAACATTATAAACTCTATCATTTTTATTTGGCTGGATAGCACCTTTAAAGCCTAACATCATTAATCTTAATCTTTTGTGAGAAATAGTTGCTGCCTTTGGGTTACCAGTAGTACCTGAAGTATAAATATATAAAGCATCATCATCATTTGTTATATTATAGTCAACTTCAGGTTTATCTNCTGAAAGGTCATCTAAACACTTATCTAAATCTTCAAAATAGTTTGAGTCATTATAGTCACCTTGAACCCAAGTGTTAAAATTACTTTTTGTTTCATCGGTTGTAGTTAAAAAATTTTCTGATAACTCACTGCCCAGAATTAAATTACTTGCTTGNGATATNCCNAGAGAATAATCGAGTGGTTGNCCACTTAAATTAGTATTTATTAAAGCTACTGTTCCACCAGCTTGAGTTATTCCTATCCAGCAAGCTAGGAATTCAGGTCTATTTTCCATCATTAGCGCAACGACATCACCTTTTGATAAATTATTATTTAAAAACCATTGGGCATATTTATTGGACCTATCAATTAATTCTCTATAGGAAATCTCCNTATCTTCATAATATATTGCAACAGCTTCAGGAGTTTTTTTTGCAAATTCTGCAATTTGCAAGGGAACAATTTGGTCTGGTTTAGCTTCTATAGATCTTAGAGCTTTAAAAATTCTACCGAAGGTAGAAATATAAACGTACTCATTTTTAATTCTCTGTAACATTTTCCACCTATTTAATTTTCAATATAAAGTTTTGATGAGCTTGATCAAAACCAGGACTTAATTCTCTTTCTGGTAAATTATTAAATTCCCAAAATGGTCTTTTAATTAGAGAAGTATTTTCAATTATAATTTTAATATAATTTTTTTCAAAATTATTTTTTAAATTCTCATTAAGATTTCGCCAAGTTGTACTTCNCTTNTTTAATATCTTTTCTAATGAATGAATTTCAANCCATTTTNATAATAATGAATCTGATAAAGAAAAGTTTTTAAAATCATAAAAATTATAATCATAATTATTATTATCTAGCCACTTGAATGCTTTTCTACAGCTATCACAGTTCTTTAATCCATAAATAGTAATCATAAATAAACTAATTAACTAAAACTTCATCATCGTTAAATTTTATAGGCTTTGTCCCTAGGTCATTTAACGCATCAAAATATAGCTCTGGTTTTTTGGCATTAATTTTTTCTCTAACCTCATCAATAGGNANTTTAATAAGTTCCTCCCAATCTTCACATGACCATAAAGTTGCTTTTTTTCCGTTTTTGTAACCCTCGTATATAACTTTTCTAAGATTAAAATCTGGAAATTCTCTTCCGACCTTCCAATAACCATACAAAGCAATAGCTCCAATGCCTCTATTTTGTTCTTGAGCATAAGTAAATGCTAAAAGCGATAATTCACCTAATGCATCACGACCGTATCCAGTTGTTACGTGCCATAAGTCATGCATATCTCTTTTTCTAATGTTAAAGAATATTTCATCTTCAGTTCTATTACCGAACTCTTTTTTACTGCTTTCGCTAGCATCAATAAGTTCTTCAGGAGATAAATTTTCTTTGTATATGAATTCGTAATACTTATATCCAAGAGTATTTTTTGGTAATTTTGAGAGAAAGTCTTTATTTTTTAAAGTATCTACAAGATTAACTCTTTCTTTTAAAATTTTTTCCCCAATTACAGATTTAGAAAAAATTTTAAAATATTTTCTATCCGAACTACCTTTTAAGGCATCAATAACATGAAAGACTTGAGTCGTATCTTCATTGTCTTTGCTAAGAGCTATTATAGCCTTAATGGCTTTTATCGGCTTGACCCTGTTATCCCAAAGTCTATAAATGTAATTTATAAAAAAATTTTTCATGGTTTATCTTAAACAAAGTATATTTAGATTTCAAATATAATTAAATCCAAATTACTAATAATAGTTTCAGTAAATCAAAATTTTGTGCGGGTGTGGCGGAACCGGTAGACGCGCCAGATTCAAAATCTGGTTCAGGTAACTGAGTGGGAGTTCAAGTCTCCCCACCCGCACCATTGAGAGTTAAATGATAAACTTTAATAAGAATATTTATAATTTTTTTAAAAATAAAAAAAGTGATCTTTATTTATACTTAATATCTTTCTTTGAAAGTATCTTTTTTCCAATCCCTACTGATGTTTTTTTAATACCNAAANCTCTTATTAATAAAGAAAGAGCTGTAAAATTAGCAATTTATACAACTTTTTTTTCTGTTCTAGGAGGGGTTGCCGGATATATGATAGGGTATTTTTTTTATGATGAAATTGGTATTCAAATTATTGAAAAATTTAATTTAATAGATGAATTTAATTTATTTTCAAAATCAATAAATGAATATGGATATTTATTTATTTTTATAGCNGGATTTACACCCATTCCATATAAAATAGCNGCTATAACCTCAGGATTAGTAAATATACCCCTAGTNGGTTTTATTTTCTTTAGTGTCATTTCAAGAGGTCCTAGATTTATCGTGGAGGCATTATTATGCAAATATCTAGGAAAAAAAGCTGAGAAAATTATAAGAGATTATTCCTTTTTGTTTACTATTTTGTTGTTAATATTGTTTATATTGATAATCATTTATAAAGAGATTTTATAATGGTAAATAAATTAATTATTATTATATCACTGATAGTTTTGATATCTGTTCATATAATAGAAATTATAGGATTTTCAGCCTGTGACCTTTGTTTAAAGCAAAGATGGGCATGGTATTTAGCTTTAATTATTGCATCAATACCTTTTATTATAACAATAAATTTTAATAAAATCTTACTATCGATAATTTCAATCGTTTTGTTTTGTAATGCTATTTTTGCTGCTTGGCATGCTGGTATAGAATGGGATTTATGGTCTGGTTTAGGTACTTGCAATTCTAGTGTAATATTTGATAGTAATAATCTTTTAGAAACATTGAAAGAAAGTTCAGTTCCAGTTTGCGATAATGCCTCTTTAAGAATATTTGGAATTTCTTTAGCTGGCTATAATTTTATTGTATCGTTATTAACTTCTATTTTTGTTCTAATAGCATTAAGGAAAAAAGATGGATCAAAAGAGACTAAATGAAATTATTAGAGTTGATCATGCTGGAGAGCATGGGGCTATAGCAATATATAAAGGGCAAATTAAGACCTTAGAACTAATAGGGGACAAAAAAACTTTACCTATTATATATGAGATGCTTGAAGGTGAAAAAGCACATGCAAAAAAATTTGATGAATTAGTTGATAAGAAAAAAACTAGAGCAACCGCTCTAATGCCTTTATGGCATTTAAGTGGATTTACCCTGGGTGTAGTTTCCGCTTTAGGAGGAAGAGACTCATTAATGGCATGCACAGAAGCTGTTGAAGAGGTCATAGACAAACATTACTCTGACCAAATATCAGAACTTGAAAATTCAGGGAAAGAATCCGAAATACTAGAAGTAATCAAGAAATTTCATGCAGATGAGCTTGCGCATGAGGAAATAGCAAAAAATGAGATATCTGAAAATACACCCTTATTAAATGCTTTCAAAAAAGTCGTTAAAGTAGGTTGTAAAGNCGCAATTAATATATCAGAAAAAATTTAAGCCTCTAATTCTGAGTCCCAATATAAATAATCCATCCAACTCTCATGAAGATAATTAGGAGGGAATAATTTACCGTTCTTATGNAGCTCATGAACATTTGGTTTGTAAGGCCATTGTATAGGTTTCATATTCGCTACATGATATAAATGATTTGCTTTCTTTAAATTGCACTTTGAGCAAGCGGTTACAACATTCTCCCAAGTAGTTTCTCCTCCCTTTGAGCGCGGAAGTAAATGGTCAAAAGTAAGATCTGACATTTCACCACAATATTGACAGCTAAACTTATCTCTAAGAAATAAATTAAATCTTGTAAAAGCCGGCCATTGTGGAGGCTTAACATAATTTTTTAATGATACAACGGAAGGAAGTTTAATTTCATAACTTGGTGAATGTACTGCTCTATCATAGCTTGATACAATATTTACTCTATCCAAAAAAACAGCTTTTATAGCATCCTGCCAAGACCAGAGTGATAATGGATAATATGATAAAGGCCTAAAATCAGCATTAAGAACTAGTGCTGGACAAGAATCTGGATGTTTATTTGGAATTAAATTTGTTGCATTACTCATACCATTATTTAATTATGAATCGATAGAAAANACAAATTTTTTTTATGAAAAATAATGATAAAATATAATACTAGATTTGCTCCAAGCCCNAATGGATTCTTNCATTTAGGGCATGCCTATTCTGCATTGATATCAAGTGAATTAGCTAGAAATAGTGGTGGAAAATTTTTCATTAGGATTGAGGATATTGACTTAGGTAGATGTAAAAAAGAATTTGAAGAAAATATTTATAAAGATTTAAATTGGTTGGAAATAAAATATGAAAAAAATATAATTAAACAATCAGAGTGTTTTAACAGGTATGAAAAATATATTAAGAAATTAAGAGATCTAAATCTAATTTATCCCTGCTGGGCTTCAAGATCAGAAATTAAAAAATTTATATTGAGTAAATCGAATAGCAAATCTTCATGGCCAATCGACCCAGACGGTCAATATATATATCCTCAAATTTATAAAAATATATCAAAAGCAGAAAGATCTAATTTAATGCTTAGTGGTTCAAACTTTTCTTGGAGATTAAATGTTGAAAAAGCAATGANTTTTGCTCAAGAAAAATTTGGTAATAAAATTTTTTTTGAAGAGTTAGGCTTGGAGCCAAAAGGAAATAGAATATTAGAACCAAATTTATATGGGGATTTTATAATAGCTAGGAAAGAGATACCAACATCATATCACTTATCAGTTACTGTAGATGATGCTGAACAGGGTATTAATTTGGTAACCAGAGGACTTGATATTTATCCAGCAACATCAATACATAGATTATTACAAATTATTCTTAATCTTCCAGAAACCCAGTGGTATCATCATAATCTTTTAAGAGAAAATAATGGAGAAAAATTATCAAAAACCAATAAATCAACTTCGATTAAATCTCTTCGAGAGAAAAAAATAAAAAAAGATGAAA
Source organism: Rhodobiaceae bacterium (assembly GCA_002683015.1). Lineage (GTDB taxonomy): Bacteria > Pseudomonadota > Alphaproteobacteria > MED-G09 > MED-G09 > MED-G09. Next base: position 7,178 of record NYSO01000002.1, on the reverse strand, counting down.
TTTTTTCTCTAATCAAATCAATTGAGTCATTTCCTGATGAATTATAGTGTGACAAAATGATCTAGCCATAATTTATAAAAATATGATAACAACATTCTAATAATCTTGGAGTTTAAATATGAGCAAAAATTCTTTAGTTACAGAACTAAAAGATGCATATAATAAATCAAGAGAAATTTTTACAGATGCTAGAAATAAAAATAATAATTTAAGCGATATTAATTCTCTAAATCAAAACCAACATATTGCGCATGGTCTTGCATGGTATGCAACGTATGTTGAATCTTTATTGCAGNTATCAAAGTGGATAGAATATTTNGAAGCAAATAACCGTTTGACAGATTTAGANGTNGGTATTGCTGGTGTTGGCGCTGGTGAATACTGCCTTCAAATTATGCATGGAATACCCATGAGTCAAAATGAAACTATAAGACCNGAAGAGTTAGGAATTCCGAANGAAAAAATAGAAGAATTCAAGAAAATAACAAAATCACTCACTCAAAGATCAACTAGTTTTGAGAAAAATAGAGTTATGAGCATTCTTCAACAAAGTATTGAGTCAGGGATTCAACCTGATGATGGTTTAGACGAGACATATCAAGAAATAAAAAATCAATTTAAACGTTTTGTTAATGATGAAATTACCCCTCANGCTCATGAATGGCACATGAATGATGACTATATACCTCTTGAAATAATCAAAAAAATGTCAGAGCTAGGTGTTTTTGGTCTTACTATTCCTGAAGAATATGGCGGTCTAGGCTTAGAAAAAAAAGCAATGTGTATAGTTTCTGAGGAACTATCAAGAGGTTGGGTTGGAGTAGGCTCGCTTGGTACAAGGTCAGAGATAGCCGCGGAACTTATTTTAATAGGTGGAACTGAAGAACAAAAACAAAAATACTTATCAAAAATTTCTAGCGGTGAAATATTCCCAACAGCTGTTTTTTCAGAACCTGATATAGGATCAGATTTAGCTCACTTAAAAACAAGAGGTAATGCAAAAGGCGATAAGTATTTAATAAATGGAAATAAAACTTGGATCACGCATGGCGCTAGAGCTGACCTAATGACATTACTTGTAAGGACTAATTCTGAAAAATCTGATCATAAAGGTCTTTCAATGTTTTTAGCTGAAAAACCAAGAGAAACAGAAGATGATTTTTTCCCGGCCGACGGAATGAGTGGAGGTGAAATCAATGTAATTGGTTATAGAGGAATGAAAGAATTTGATATCGCATTTGATAATTTTGAAGTTCCAAAAGAAAATCTTCTTGGTAATGTTGAAGGAAAGGGTTTTGTTCATTTAATGTCTACATTTGAATCTGCTAGAATCCAGACCGCAGCNAGAGCTATTGGAGTTTCTCAAAATGCCTGTGATTTGGCACTGCAATACGCAAATGATAGAGAGCAATTTGGGCAAAAATTAATAAACTTTCCTAGAATTAGTGAAAAATTGATTATGATGTTTGCTGAAACAATGATTGTTAGGCAATTAACATTTCACGCAGCAAATATAAAAGACTCAAAGCAAAGATGTGATATGGAAGCAGGAATGGCAAAGCTCTTAGGAGCAAGAGTTGCTTGGTCTTCTGCAGATAATGCTTTACAAATTCATGGAGGGATTGGATTTGCAACTGAAACCCCAATTAGCAGAGTTTTGGCAGATGCTAGAATATTGAGTATTTTTGAAGGAACTGCTGAAATTCAAGCACAAGTAATAGCAAGAAGACTTATGGAAAGCGCTAACAGATAATTAAATTAATTTAAATATTTAATTAGATTGAATTCTATAAATAATTATAATTAAATTGTTTTAATTTTATGGAGTTTCAAATTGGGTAAAAGTAAATTAGTTTTAGCACTTNTCTTTTGTGTGGTCCCTATCTTAACCATTAATGCGGCTGAATATAGATTAGGTCTTTCAATGCATGATGTAGAAAGAAGAATAGAGGGTGGCGCAGCTCTTTCAATTGAAAAAATTTTTGATCGTCCTGATTGGTGGCATCCTTATGCAGGAAGACCACATCTGGGAACTCATATAAGTTTAGCTAATAATACCCATTTATTATACGCTGGCTCAACATGGAATTTATTTCAAAAAGGAAAATTTTCTGGTGAATTAGCTTTTGGTGCTGCACTTCATTCTGGTGAAGATGAAATAAAAAAAGATGAATTAGGTTTTGGTTGTAGCGTCAACTTTAGGGAAATGATTGCTTTTGGTTATCAAATTGCAGAAAATAGAGTTTTACAGATTTCAGCACAACATATGTCAAATGGGAGCTTATGTGATCCTAATCAAGGTCTAACTAGTGTTGGATTAAGATTAGCTTGGAAAATAAATTAATGGTCACATTAAATAAAATTTATACAAAAACTGGAGATGAAGGTTTAACAAGTCTTGGTGATGGATCAAGAATATCTAAAAATGATATTAGAGTTGAAGCATATGGAACAATTGATGAAGCTAATTCTATTATTGGAGTAGTTAGATCATACACAAAAACATCAGAATTAATTATTTTAGACAATTTCTTAAGCTCTATTCAAAATGAATTATTTGATTTAGGAGCTGAATTATCAACTCCAAATCAAGATGAAGATAGAAAATTATCAATTTCCCAATCACAAATTGATAGGTTGGAACAAGAGATTGATCAACTTAATATAAATCTAAGTGCTTTGAAATCATTTGTTTTGCCTGGTGGAACTGCAGCATCCTCATTTCTTCACTTAGCAAGAACAACAATCAGAAGAGCAGAAAGATTAATGGTTGAGCTCTCTGTAAAAGAAAAAAATTCCGTTTCAAAAGAATCACTTGCTTATGTAAATAGGTTATCAGATTTATGCTTTGTAGCTGCACGATATGCAAATCAAACTGAGCGTGGAGGACAAGGTGATGTATTATGGAGACCAGGAAAAACAAAGATGGAGTAATAAAAGATAAATTAATTCATGAAATTAATATTATCTATTTAAATTGTAAGATTGACACAAATGATTAGTGGTTTTAGTTTCTGCAACTTAATACATTGAATTTATTGGAGATTAAAAATGAAGGTTCTAGTACCTATAAAAAGAGTAGTTGATTATAATGTAAAAATTCGTGTTAAATCTGATAATTCAGGTGTTGAATTATCCAATGTTAAAATGTCAATGAATCCATTTGATGAAATTGCTGTTGAAGAAGCAATAAAGCTTAAAGAAGCAGGTACTGTTTCTGAAATTGTTGTTTTATCTATAGGCCCTCAACAATCACAAGAAACAATTAGAACAGCCTTAGCTATGGGTGCTGATAGAGGTATATTAGTAAAAACTGATGAATTAGTTGAACCACTAAATGTTGCAAAAATAATTAAAGCAGTTAGTGAAGAGGAAAATCCTGACTTAATAATTTTAGGGAAACAAGCTATTGACGATGATAGCAATCAAACCGGTCAAATGCTTGCAGCATTATTGGGCTGGTCGCAAGGTACATTTGCNTCCGAGTTAAAAATTAGTGATGGTAAGGCAAGTGTTGTTAGAGAAATTGATGGCGGACTTCAGACTTTGGAAATTAAATTACCATCGATCATAACTACTGACCTAAGATTAAATGAACCTAGATATGCTTCATTACCAAATATTATGAAAGCAAAGAAAAAACCAATAGATGAAAAACTTCCAGAAGATTATAATCTTGAGATCTCACCTATGCTTGAGATCGTAAAAGTTTCTGAACCGGCCCAAAGAGAAGCTGGAATAAAAGTAGAAACTGTTGAAGAATTAGTTGATAAATTGAAAAATGAAGCAGGAGTTATATAAATGACAACCCTTTTAATCGCAGAACATGATAATAATACACTTGCTGATGCAAATAAAAAAGCTATGGATGCTGCAACAAAGATTGGTGAAGATATTCATATCCTAGTTGCCGGAAAAGATTGCGGAGATATTGCTGATAATGCATCAAAAATTGAGGGTGTTTCAAAGGTTCTCTTATGTGATGATGAATTATATCAGAATCATTTAGCTGAAACATATGCTGATTTAATTGTTTCAATAGCAGATAATTATAATGCTATTATGGCAATTGCCTCAACAACTGGAAAAAACTTTATGCCCAGAGTTGCAGCATTATTAGATGTTCCGCAAATTTCAGAAATTATTAATGTTATTGACTCAGAGACTTTTGAGCGTCCTATTTATGCTGGTAACGCAATTCAGACAGTTAAGTCGAAAAGTAATAAAAAAATTATTACCGTTAGAGCTCCGTCATTCCAAGCAGTAGGAGATCAAGATCCATCTTCTATTGAAAATATTAACAGTGGCGAAAATAAAAGTTTATCCGAGCACATATCGGATGAGCTTACTAAATCAGATAGACCTGAACTAACCTCGGCTAAGGTCATAGTTTCTGGTGGTAGAGGTATGCAATCAGGAGATAATTTTGTACTTCTTGAAGGAGTTGCTGACAAACTTGGGGCAGCATTAGGTGCTTCAAGAGCTGCTGTAGATGCGGGATTTGTCCCTAATGATTATCAAGTTGGACAAACCGGAAAAGTTGTTGCTCCAGAGCTTTATATTGCTGTAGGAATTTCGGGTGCAATTCAACACCTTGCAGGAATGAAAGACTCAAAAATTATTGTTGCAATTAACAAAGATGAAGAAGCACCTATTTTCCAAGTAGCAGATTATGGATTAGTAGCAGACTTATTTACAGCTATACCTGATTTAGATGCAGCTTTAGATTAATTAATAGAGAGTTCTTTGTAACTTTTAATTATTTCTATAACTTCGTCATCATCCCATTCCCAAGGTCCGTCTCTTCTACCTATTTCATTACCTTCATGGTCAACTAAAAATGTTAATGGAAGGCCCTTTGCTTTTGAATAAAGCCCTGATTTAGTTGAATTGTCATGGTATATTTTTAAATTCTTCAAACCTATATCTTGATAAAATTCTTGAATTTTAAGGATATCAGTTTTCTCAACTGCAATAGCTATAACTTCAAAATTGTCATCTCCAATAGACCCTTGTAAGCGATCCAGAGCTGGCATTTCAATTTTACAAGGCAAACACCATGTTGCCCATAAATTAATTAATAAAACTTTTCCCTTAAAGTCTTCTAAGAAAAACTGNTTATTTTCTATATCATAAAAATTNATTTCACTCAGACTTGCTTCTTTATTAGGCTCNAGAAATACTNTATCATGATCTAAATTATTTTTTTTGATGNCAAAANAANTAAAAAATAAAAAAACAAAAAAAGATATAAAGATTAGACCTATTAAGAGTGGTTTTTTTGATATATTCATATGGTATTACCTTAGATTGTTNACAGGTTCNGAAAAATGAAAAAAAAACCATCAAAGAATAAGATGTGGGGAGGAAGATTTACTTCAAAGCCATCAGATCTTTTACAAAAAGTTAATTCATCAATTCATTTTGATTATAAACTATTTGAGGAAGATATTGAAGCATCAATTGCNCATGCANCAATGCTTGCNGAATGTAAGATAATTTCTAAAAAAGACTCTTCATCAATCATCGCAGGTTTAAAAAAAATAAATAATAAATTTAAAAAAGGAAATTTTAAATTAAATCCNGAATTNGAAGATATTCATATGAATATCGAGGCTCAATTACAAAAAGAGATAGGAGACCCTGCAAAAAGGTTACATACCGCTAGATCTAGAAATGATCAAGTTGCGACNGATTTAAAACTTTATGTAAGAAAAAAAAATNATCAATTAATAAAAGAAATATCAAACTTACANTACGCATTATCAAAAAAAGCTNAGGCTGGNTATAATATTTTGATGCCTGGATTTACNCATATGCAAACTGCCCAGCCAATTACATTTGGTCATCATCTTCTTGCATATGTCGAGATGCTATCAAGGGATAAAAGTAGATTNATTGATTGCAATAAAAGATTAAATGAAAATCCACTTGGGTCAGGAGCATTATCTGGTACTTCTTTTCCAATAAACNGAAAAATCACNACAAAATCATTAGGATTTAACAANCCGATGCAAAACTCCCTAGATGCGGTTTCNTCAAGAGATTTTGTATTAGAAACAATCTCATCGATAACTATATGCTCTATTCACCTTTCAAGGTTAGCTGAAGAAATAGTAATGTGGATGTCTAGTGGTTTTAATTTTATTGATTTACCCGATAATTTAACAACNGGATCATCAATAATGCCTCAAAAAAAGAATCCTGATCTTGCTGAACTNATTAGAGGTAAAACTGGAAGAATAATTAGTTCTTTNATTAATATGTCTATTGTCATGAAAGGATTACCTCTTGCTTACTCAAAAGATCTTCAGGANGACAAAGAACCAACTTTTGATGCTTTAGAAAATATTGAATTATGTCTTCAATCAATGACGGCAATGATAGCCTCATTAAAAGCTAATAAAGAAAATATGGAATTAGCTGCAGCGTCTCAATTTTCAACTGCTACTGACCTAGCAGATTGGCTTGTTCAAAATTTAAATATACCATTTAGAACTGCTCACGAAATAACAGGGAAAATTGTAAAAATATGTNTTGATGAAAATATTACTTTAGAACAAATCGATTTAGAAAAACTAAAAAAAATAGACAAAAGAATTAATAAAGAAATATACAANGCNCTAAATGTGAGAGACTCTGTTGAAAGAAAAATTTCTGAAGGTGGCACATCTCCAAAAAACGTTTTAAAACAGGCTAATCAATGGATTCAGAGACTTGAAAATGATAAATAGAGAAAAACTTCTTATTATTTTTGTTATTATAATAGCTTTAGGTAGTTGCGGAAGAAAAGGAGATTTATTGCCACCCCCAAATCTTACCTCAATGTTATCTTCTAATTCTGTCANGAGCAGTAAGTAATGATGAATTATAATTATAAAAAAGGTAATCTTATTTTTGATGATCTAAATATTAAAAATATTACANAAGAAATTCAAACTCCTTTTTATTGTTATTCTTTGAATTATTTGAAAGATCAATATTCATCATTAGACAACTCTATTAATCTCAAAGACTATGAAATTTGTTATGCTGTAAAGTCAAATTCAAATCAATCAATAATAAAGAATTTTGCAAATATGGGTTCAGGAGCTGATGTTGTATCAATCGGTGAAATGAAACGTGCTCTTAAAGCAAATATATCACCAAATAAGATTGTCTTTTCAGGGGTTGGTAAA
>NYSO01000011.1 GCA_002683015.1 Rhodobiaceae bacterium | reverse complement strand
TTTTGTCGGCAAATAAAATTACTTTACCATCAGCATTTCTTGCTGCCCTTCCCATTGTTTGTATTAAAGAGGTTTCTGATCTAAGAAAACCTTCTTTATCGGCATCAAGAATTGCAACTAGAGAGCATTCAGGNATATCTAAGCCCTCTCTNANTAGGTTTATTCCCACTAATACATCAAATACACCNGTTCTNAGGTCTCTCAAGATTTCAATTCTTTCAAGGGTATCAATATCAGANTGAAGATAGCGAACTTTTATATTTTGCTCATTCATGTANTCAGTTANATCTTCAGCCATTTTTTTTGTTAAAACTGTAACAAGGACNCTTTGCCCCTTTTTTGCAATTAATTTACATTCGTATATTAAGTCATCAACTTGACTGGATGCTGGACGGATTTCACTTTTTGGATCAATTAAACCCGTAGGTCGAATTATTTGTTCAGAGAAAACACCACCAGATTGATCTAGCTCCCAAGGGCCTGGAGTAGCAGAAACAAAAATACTTTTTGGTCTCATTAACTCCCATTCTTCAAATTTTAATGGACGATTATCTTTNCATGATGGTAAACGNAANCCATGTTCAGAAAGAGTTGATTTTCTNNTAAAGTCNCCTTTATACATTCCTCCTAGCTGAGGGATAGTGACATGACTTTCATCTGCAAAAATAATTGAATCTTCAGGCAAATATTCAAATAATGTTGGAGGAGGTTCACCAGGTTTTCTTCCTGTAAGGTAACGAGAATAGTTTTCAATTCCTGCGCAGCTTCCTGTTGCATCCATCATCTCTAAGTCAAAAATTGTTCTTTGTTCTAATCTTTGCATTTCTAATAGTTTGTTCTCTTTTTCAAGTTCTTTAAGCCTCAAAAGTAATTCTTTTTTAATTTCTTGTGCCGCCTGCTGAAGAGTTGGTCTTGGGGTAACATAATGAGAATTTGCATAAATTTTTATATTTTGTAATTCTCTAATTTTTTCTCCTGTAAGAGGATCGAATTCATTAATTTTTTCTACTTCATTACCCCATAATGAAATTTTCCAAGCTCTACCTTCTAAATGCGCAGGCCAAATTTCTATTACATCACCCCTAACCCTAAAAGTTCCTCTTACAAATTTTGTATCATTTCTTTTGTATTGAAGAGAAACTAGATTTGTTAAAAATTCTTGCCTTTCTATCATTTGATTAACCTCAATAACCAATGTCATTGAAGAGTAGGTTTCAACTGATCCAATTCCATAAATACAAGAAACTGACGAAACAATTATAACATCATCACGCTCCATTAGGGATCTAGTAGCAGAATGTCTTAATCTATCAATATGTTCATTTATACTTGCATCTTTCTCTATAAAAGTATCCGTTCTTGGTACATAAGCTTCAGGCTGATAATAGTCATAATATGAAACAAAATATTCAACAGCGTTTTCAGGAAAAAATTCTTTAAATTCTGAGTATAACTGAGCTGCAAGTGTTTTATTTGGCGCGAGAATTAATGAAGGTTTCTGAGTTAATTCAATTACTTTGGCCATTGTGAAGGTTTTACCAGACCCAGTGACACCAAGAAGAACCTGTGATCTTTCATTGTTGTTTATTCCTTCAACCAACTCTTTAATAGCCACAGGTTGGTCTCCAGATGGATCAAAATCTGAAACTAATTTTAGAGGTATACCCGCTTCAGTCTTTATATTATTTTTTTTGGGATGTTCTAGTATCGGACCTATTTCATCGTTTAAAAAAGAATCGGCTTTATTCATTCTAGCTCATCACAGAAGTCTATTATTCTTTTACATGCTTCTTCTAACTTTTCCATAGATGTGGCATATGAAATTCTAAAATAAGGTGATAGGCCAAAAGCAGAACCATGAACCACTCCTACAGAGCTATTTTTTAATAAACTCATTGCAAAATCTTCATCGTTTTTTATTTGTTCACCACTTTTTAGTTTCTTTCCAATTATTCCTTCGCACGAAGGATAAATATAAAATGCTCCCTTAGGTTTTAGACAAGAAAGCCCTTCGGCTGAATTTATCATTTCAAAAACTTTATTTCTTCTCATTTCAAAGGATTTTAACCAATCTTTTAAAAAACTTTGATCGCCATTTAAAGCTTCTACGGCAGCCCATTGACTTATAGAGGATGGATTTGATGTTGATTGACCCTGAAGTTTTCGCATTGAATCGATAATTTTTTTTGGCCCACCGCAATATCCTATTCTCCAGCCAGTCATTGAATAAGCCTTAGAAACCCCATTCATTGTTATTGTTCTGGAGTTTATTTCGTCATCAATTTCACCAATAGTTGTAAATTTTTCTGTTTTTTCATATAGAAGGTGCTCATAAATATCATCGGAGAAAATATAAATATTTGGATATTTTTTGAGGATATTAGCTATAGATTCAAGCTCTTTAAAAGTATAGACTTCACCAGTTGGATTTGATGGCGAGTTAAGGATTATCCATTTAGTATTTTTTGTAATACTTCTCTCAAGATCTTCAACGCTAATCTTAAAATTATTCTCTATTGTTGTCTCAATAGTAACTGGATTTCCTCCAGCTAGTTTAACTATATCAGGATAGCTTACCCAATATGGTTTAGGTATAATTACCTCGTCACCAGGATTAATTGTAGCAATCATGGCATTATAAATAATAGTTTTACCACCTGGAGCAACTGAGATATTTTCTTTTAAAAAGTTTAAATTATTGTCCCTGCTAAACTTTTTTATTATTGCTTCTTTTAATTCATCAATTCCGTCTACGGCTGTATATTTTGTTTCACCTCTATTGATGGCATCAATGGCAGCTTCTTTAATATTTTCTGGAGTATCAAAATCTGGTTCACCTGCTGATAAACTTATAACATCTTTGCCTTGGCTTTTTAAATCTCTTGCTAGTTGTGTCATTGCAACAGTAGCAGAAGGAGCAATTCTTTCTAAATTTTTAGATAACTTTATNGACATAATTTCACCAAATAAAAANAGCAAGATAAACTATGATGATTTAACAAACAAGCAATATGCTATTCAATCTTTATGATAATTGAACNGCGTGCTAATGTTTACAAATTATTTGCTATAGTGGGAATGAATGGAAGAAGAAAATAAATATTATACTTTTTCAGTTATAAAAAGAATTTGGAAGAATTATGCCTCTGGATCTCTTAAATTACTTCTAATAGCTCTTTTTTGTAATGCAATTGTTGCATTAACAACTCCGGCCCTTCCTGAGTTAATAAGAAGAGTGATTGATGATATTTTTGTAAATTCGAATCGAGAAATGTTAACCATTCTGCCTTTGATAGCAATTTTGATAATGCTTATAAGGGCGATTGGTACTTACGGTGCTAATGTTGCAATAAATTACATAGGTCAAAAGATTGTAGGCCTGCTTCAAAAAGATTTATATAAATCAATTCTTAACTCCGATTTGTCGTATATAAACTCTATCCACTCAGCTCGATTTATTTCTAGTTTTACTGCTGATACTACTAAACTTAGAGAGACAATGTCATCTGTAGTTGTCAATTTATCAAGAAATATTCTCATGGTTTTAGGGTTAATAGGATATCTTTTTTATGTAGACGCAACTTTAGCAACAATATTTTTTCTAGTANTACCACCNGCAGCAATTGGTTTAAGANTNTTAGGCAGAANACTTAGAAAAGCTATTAGAATGAGTCTTGAGGANATTGGAACNTTNTCAGCCTTNGTTTCAGAAACCTTNAAGGGTATGAGAATAATTAAGGCTTTTGGAAAAGAGGGNATTCATTCAAAAAAAGCTTCNTTNATTATTGATCAGGTNGTNAANTTATCTATGAAGGGTGTCAANGCAAGATCTGCTTCGGCACCAATAATGGAAATAGTAACTGGATTTGCAATTGCTGGAATAATTTATTATGCGGGAAATAAATCTGTAGATGGNTTAATGAGTGTTGGAAGNTTTATGGCATTTACTACAGCGGCAGGTTTGCTCTATGACCCATTAAANGCTGTTGCAAATTTACAAGCAATGCTTCANGAAGGGGTTGCAGCATCACAAAGATTATTTCCAATTTTAGACAATGTACCTAGAATTGTAAGTCCAAAAAATCCAAAAAATATTAAAAAATTTAAAGGTTCTTTGAAATTTTCAAATGTGAATTTTTCATATAATAATGATAAAGATGGTGATATTCTTAAAAATATTTCTTTGGATATAAAACCAGGTCAAACTGTTGCTTTAGTTGGGCCTTCCGGTGCAGGAAAATCAAGTCTTTTAAATCTAGTACCAAGATTCTATGATGTTTTGGATGGAAGTGTTCTACTTGATGGAGAGGATATAAGAGATCTCTCACTATCAAATTTGAGAAGTGCATCGTCATTAGTTTCTCAAGATTCGCTTATTTTTGATATTTCAATAAGAGAAAATATAATTTTTGGATGTGATGGAGTATCAGATGAAGTTTTTACTAAAGTATGCAAAGATTCTTTAGTGGATGATTTTGTTAGGGATCTTCCTGATCATTACCAGACATTAGTAGGTGAATCTGGTGTAAGATTATCAGGGGGACAAAAACAAAGAATTGCTATTGCAAGGGCAATGATAAAAGATGCACCAATTCTTTTATTAGATGAGGCAACATCATCTCTCGATAGCGACTCAGAAAAAAAGGTTCAAGAAGCTTTAAATAAATTAATGAGAGATAAAACAGCCTTGGTTGTTGCTCATAGATTATCAACTATTAAAAATGTTGATGTCATATATGTTATTGATAAAGGAGTGATTGTAGAACAGGGAACTCACAATGAACTAGTCAATAAAAATGGGCTCTACGCCTTCTTATTTAAAACTCAATTTTCAGGAGATAAAGTTGAGTAAGTCCTTGATGATAAATATTTTAGCATTAATTTTTTTTGTTTATCTAAAATTTGTTTTTTATACAAATAAATGGAAGTTGCATAATACTAATGTTCCTGAAAAATTCTGGAATAATAAAAAACCTTTTATTTGGGTTCATTGGCACGGTCAGAGTTTAATGCTTCCTAATCAATGGAATTATTCAAAACAAAATTTATTTGCCTTAGTCTCAAGGCATGGTGACGGAAACTTTATTGCTTCATTATTATTAAAATATAAAATTCAGCTAATTCGAGGCGCAGGAAATCCAAAAAAACTAGGCATAAAAGAGAAAGGGGGTGCAATGGCTTTGCGCTCAATGATAAAAACTCTTAAATCTGGTTCGTCTGTTGCGCTTACTGCAGATCAACCTCCAGGACCGGGAAAAATCTGTGGAATGGGTGTAATATCTTTAGCTAAAATGTCTGGTGCAGCCATAATACCAGTAGCAGCAACAACCTCAAATCGATATGAATTTAATAATTGGGATAATTTTACTTTAAATTTTCCCTTTGGAAAAGGCTCTATAGTTTGGGGTAATCCAATTGAAATAAACTCAAATGCAACAGCTATAGAGATGGAGGAAAAAAGACTATTACTAGAGGATCAATTAAAAAGCATATCTAGAAAATCTAGAAATAATATTGATATTTAAAATGACTATTTTTAAAATTTATAAGTTTGTTACAAAAATTATCAGACCTCTATTTTATATATTCTTCATTTATAGGTTATTAAAAAATAAAGAGGAAAGGGGAAAGTACTCTGAAAGAAAGGGTTTTTCTTCAAATAAAAAACCAAAGGGAGAGATAGTATGGATTCATGCAGCTAGTGTAGGTGAAGCTCTTTCTTCATTACCNTTNATTGATANATTAAAAGAATTATCTCCAAAAATTAACATTNTAATTACAACTGGCACAAAAACCTCGAAAGAAATAATAGTAAAAAAGAAAATTGATGACCTTATTCACCAATATGTTCCATGGGATAATGAAAAATTTTGTAAAAATTTTCTTAACTTCTGGCAACCTGATCTAGCTATATTTTTAGAATCTGAAATTTGGCCAAATTTACTTAACGAAACAAATAAGAAAAATATTCCTATTTGCTTAATTAACGCAAGAATTACCGATAATACTTTTAAAAAATGGTTGAAATTTCCAAAAACTATCAAACATTTACTTTCATTTTTTTCAATAATTATAGCTCAAGATGAGTTAAGTAAGGCTAAACTTCAAAAACTTGGAGCTAAAAATATTTTTGTTTATGGAAATTTGAAAAATGACTCTAAAAAATTACTTTATAATATTGAAGATTTGAGAAAATATGATGAATTTTTTAAAGAAAAAGATCTTTTAGTTGTAGCGTCTACACATGAAGGAGAAGAATTTGAAATTATAAATAAATTTAAATCTTTATTAATTGAATTGCCAAATCTATTCTTAGTCATAGCCCCAAGACACCCCGACAGAAGGAGTGATTTAGTCAAAATAATAAAGCAATCTGGTTTTACTGATAAAGAGTTTATTTTGAGGTCAAAAAATAACGATTTAGATCAAAATATAAAAATTTTTCTTTTAGATAGTATTGGTGAATTAGGTTACTTTTATAAAAAAGCTAGTGCTGTAATTTTAGGTGGTGCGTTTGGAAACTTTGGTGGTCATAATCCTATAGAACCNGCTCTTTTTGATAATGCAATTTTTAGTGGTCCTAATTTTTATAATTTTAAAGATGAGTATAATCAACTTTCAAAAGCTGGAGGTGTAAAAATAATTTACGATATGGATGACTTGTTTATATTAAAGAATAAAGAAAAAATTTTAAGTATGGCCAAAAATTCAAAGATATTTTCTGAAAATATTGGAGGTGCTGCAAATAAAATATCNGTAAAATTAATTGGTATGTTAAATGAAAATTTCTGAGCCAAAATTCTGGTGGAATGGTAACCCTTCAATATTAATAAGGTTAATGTCACTCCCTTTTGGNATATTTCTTAAGATTCTTATATTTTTTAGAAATAAATTATTTAAAAAGATTTTTTTACCTAAACCAGTAATATGTGTCGGTAACTTTGTTGTTGGCGGACAAGGAAAAACTCCTTTTGTCAGATACTTAAGATCAGTTTTAGAAGATATTGATNGAAAAACAGTAGTGATTTCTAATGGATACGGTGGAAAAATGAAATCATCTAAAATTATTAGTGATATTGACAGCAGTATAGATTGTGGNGATGANGCATTACTTCATGCAAAGGATGGTTTAACTNTTGTTTCAAAACGTAGAGCTGATGCCTTAGAGGTTCTTGATAANANNCANTTTGATTTTATTTTATTAGATGATGGACTTCAAGATCCTTCAATTCATAAAGATTTAAATATTGCAATAGTTGATACATCTAAAGGTATTGGAAATAATCTTTTAATTCCATTTGGNCCTATGAGGGAGAGTTTAGNTTTTGCTCTTAAAAAAACTGATATAATTATTTTCATTAATTCTATAAATCAAAATCATCAATCCATTAGNAATGTTTTAAAGCTNTGGAAGGGCCTTGTTTTATATGCAGAATATGAAACCTATATTGATGAAGATATTAATGAAGAAATTATTGCTTTCTCAGGAATATCTAATCCTGAGAAATTTTCTTATGGGCTTAAAAATATGGGNGTTAGAGTAAATAAACATTTCATATTTTCTGATCATGAAAATATTAGCGAAGATGATGCAAAAGAAATATTTGAATACTCAAAATTCAAAAATCTTAAAATTGTTACTACTGAAAAAGACCTTATTAAGTTAAAAGANTCAAAAAAAGACAGTTATAGAGAAAAGCTTTATTTTGGCTCTATATTAGCAAAAGTAAAAATTAGATTTGATGAGGCAACTTTAATAAATTTNTTAAAAGAAAAAAAACTAATTTAGTAAAATGAAGATTAATTTTTTTTTATTTTTTTGTATATTTTTTTTAAGCAGTAATGTTCAATCCTATGAAATATCTAAAGTAGTAATTCAAAATAAAAATTCTTCATCGATTTCTATAACAGCAGAAGTAATGACTACTGAAAGTCAACAGGCTAGAGGTATGATGTATAGAAAATACCTTGATAAAGATAAAGGTATGTTGTTTTTATTCAAGGAGCCTAAAAGGGCAGTTTTTTGGATGAAAAATACCTATATCCCTCTTGATCTAATTTTTATAAAGAAGGGAGGAANTATCGACTCTATTCATGAGAATCTTGAACCNCTTAGNACAAAGAAAATTAAATCAAGAANTGATGTTATAGCTGTGCTTGAAATTTTAGGAGGACAAGTAAAAGTTAATAAAATTAANTTAGAATCAAAAATTTTGTTTTAAATTTTATCCTTTAAATGTANTCAACTTTAAGTATTTCATAAGATTTTCCTCCCCCAGGAGTATTAACCTCAACAGAGTCACCTACAGTTTTTCCAATTAATGCTTTAGCTAATGGAGATTGGATAGATATTTTTCCAGAATTAAAATCAGCTTCTATTTCTCCAACAATTTGATATTTTGACTCAACATCTGTTTCTTCATCAACTATTAATATGGTTGCGCTAAACTTTACTTCTTCTCCAGAAAGATCTAATGGATCAATTACTTCAGCGCGGCTTAAAATATCCTCAAGTTCCATAATTTTAGTTTCATTATGGCTTTGCTCCTCTTTAGCTGCGTGATATTCTGCATTTTCAGACAAGTCTCCATGAGCTCTTGCTTCTGCAATTGAGTCAATAATTCTTGGTCGCTCAATAGTCTTGCAATTCTTAAGCTCATCCTCAACTATATTTTTACCATTAGGNGTTAACGGAATTTTATTCATAGTTAAGTTTAACCTAGTATTTATTTTTTTTTAAGAGAATAATTGAATTTTTAATTTAATGACTCACCAAATGATTGAATTGTTTTAACAGTCATTTCACTATTTTTAATTGCTTTAATTGCCAATACAGCTGCATTTGCTCCCGATACTGTGGTATAATAAGGGGTTTCAGATTCAAGGGCAGATCTTCTTATAGATTTAGAGTCTTTTATAGCCTGGGGTGTTTCAGTAGTATTAAAAACTAATGATATTTTCTTTTCACTAATCATTTCTACTATATGTGGAGANCCTTGAAGAACTTTATTAATTTTTTCTGCTTTAATATTATTTTTATTAAAAAATTCTGCTGTNCCATCAGTTGCATAAATTTCAAAGCCTAATGAGATAAGTTCTGAAACAGGTCTTAAAATCTTATCTTTATCCGCATCTTTTACGGAAACAAATACAGAGCCACCAGTAGGAATTTTTGAACCACTTCCAATTTGACTTTTAGCGAAAGCCATTCCGAAATCTTTATCAATTCCCATAACCTCTCCAGTAGATCTCATTTCTGGTCCAAGTATAGTATCTACACCTGTAAATCTTTTAAAAGGAAATACTGCTTCTTTAATGGCAAAATGATTTATATTTGCTTCTTCTAAATTCATTGTATTAATTTTACTTCCAAGCATTATTTTTGTTGCNATTTTTGCAAGAGGTTTACCTAAAACCTTTGCGATGAAAGGAACAGTTCGGCTAGCTCTTGGATTTACTTCAAGAATAAAAATCTTATCCTCCTTGATTGCAAACTGAGTATTCATTAAGCCAATAACATTTAAGCCTTGAGNCAAAAGTTTAACTTGNGATTCCAGCTCTNTTAAAATTTCTTTTTTTAGAGAAAATGGCGGTATTGAGCATGCTGAGTCTCCTGAGTGAACTCCTGCCTCTTCAATATGCTCTAAAATTCCAGCAATATAAATATCGTCGCCATCGCATAAGGCATCTATGTCAACTTCAATAGCATCTCTTAAGTATGAATCTATCAATACAGGGTTATCTCCTGAAACTATAACAGCTTCTTTCATATACTTTTCTAGTTGTTCATCAGAGTGAACAATCTCCATTGCTCTGCCACCTAATACATATGATGGTCTAATAACAACTGGATAACCAATATCGTTAACAATATTTATTGCCTCATCAGAGGATGTTGCAATTCCATTTCTTGGCTGTAAAATATTAAGATCAGATATTAATTTTTGAAATCTATCCCTATCTTCCGCGAGATCAATTGCATCTTGGGAAGTTCCCAAAATTTTAATTTCTATATTATTTTTTTCTAGTTCTTTAGCTAACTTTAGAGGTGTTTGACCGCCAAATTGAACAATTATGCCTAATAAATTTCCTGATGATTTTTCTATATTAATAATTTCAATAAGATCTTCAAAATTTAAAGGTTCGAAATATAATCTATCTGAAGTATCATAATCTGTAGATACTGTCTCAGGATTGCAGTTTACCATTATACTCTCGACACCAGATTCTTTTAGTGCGTAGGATGCATGAACACAACAATAATCAAACTCAATTCCTTGTCCTATTCTGTTAGGTCCTCCGCCAATTATAATAACTTTATCATTGTCAGACGGTTTTGATTCACAGGATAAAGTTTCAGAAAAAATTGAGTCTCCATAAGTAGAATACATATAAGCAGTTTCTGATTTAAACTCTGCAGCACAAGTATCAACTCTTTTAAAAACAGGCTTTATATTGAAATTGTCTCTAAGTTTTCTAATATCATTTTCATTACAATCAGTAAGTTCAGCTAGTCTATTATCTGAAAAACCCTGCGTTTTTAACCAAATTATATTTTCTTTATCGGTTGGCATTCCTTTGGTGACTAACTGATTTTCTATTTCTATAATTTCATTTATTTGATCAATAAACCAAGGGTCGTAAAATGTTAATTCATGAACTCTTTCTGGGCTTATTCCTGCTCTAAGAGCATCTGCTAAATATAGAAGTCTATCTGGTGATGTTTTTTTTAATTCTTTTTCAATTTTCTCAATATCATTGGTTCCAGCTATAGAACTAAAACCATTTAATCCAGTTTCTAGCGATCTTAATGCTTTTTGAACTGACTCTTTAAAGTTTTTTCCAATTGCCATTGCTTCACCAACCGATTTCATTGATGAAGACAAATTAGGTACTGATCCAGGAAATTTTTCAAATGCAAATCTTGGTATTTTAGTAACTACGTAATCAATAGTTGGTTCAAAAGATGCTGGAGTTATTTTGGTAATGTCATTCTTTAATTCATCGAGAGTATATCCCACTGCCAACAAAGCTGCAATTTTTGCAATCGGAAAACCTGTAGCTTTTGAAGCCAAAGCTGATGACCTTGAAACCCTAGGATTCATTTCAATAACAACCATATCACCATTTTTTGGATTTATTGCAAATTGAACATTTGATCCACCAGTATCCACTCCTATCTCTCTTAAAATATCAATAGAAGCTACTCTCATTTTTTGATATTCTTTATCTGTAAGTGTTAGNGCTGGTGCAACTGTAATTGAATCACCTGTATGNACACCCATAGGATCAATATTNTCTATTGAACATATAATTATACAATTATCTGATTTATCTCTAACGACCTCCATTTCATATTCTTTCCAGCCAGCAACAGACTCTTCCACAAGAATTTCATTTGTTGGTGAGCTCTCAATTCCATTTGAAGCAATTTCCTTAAATTCATCAATAGTAGTGGCTATTCCTCCCCCTGTACCACCAAGTGTAAATGAGGGTCTTATAATAACAGGTAATCCAATTTCATCTAATTTTTTGAGAGAGTCATCTAAGTCTTGAGAAGTAAAGGATTTTGGGGTTTTAAGGCCAATTTTTTTCATTGCGTCCCTAAATTTACTTCTATCCTCTGCTTTTGATATGGCTTCTTCGTCAGCACCAATTAGTTCTACATTATTTTCTTTTAAAAAACCTGACTCAGAAACTTCTAAAGATACATTTAATCCTGTTTGACCACCCATTGTAGGAAGAATGGCATCTGGTTTTTCTTTTTTTATTATTTTTTTTAAAACTTCAGAGGTTATTGGCTCAATATATGTTTTATCTGCAACATCTGGATCTGTCATTATTGTTGCTGGATTAGAATTTACTAAAATTATTTTAAAGCCTTCACCTTTTAAAGCTTTACATGCTTGAGTTCCTGAATAATCAAATTCACATGCTTGCCCAATAACAATAGGTCCTGCACCAACAATTANTATACTTTTTATATCATCTCTTTTTGGCAATTTATNTATTTCCCACTAGGCTTTGAAATTTATTAAAAAGATAAAAACTATCATAAGGNCCAGGTGATGCTTCTGGGTGATGTTGAACTGAAAAAATTGGCTTATCTTTTATTGATAATCCAGAATTACTTCCGTCAAATAAACTTATATGAGTTTCATCTATGTTTTTATTGAGAGAATCAAACTTTACCGCAAAGCCATGATTCATNGATGTAATTTCAACTTTCTTATTATCCAAATTTTTGACTGGATGATTTGCTCCATGATGACCTTGGTGCATTTTAAAAGTTTCACCACCTAAAGCTAATGCAAGAATTTGATGACCTAAGCAAATTCCAAAAATTGGAATATTTTTATTTATTAATTCTTTAATTANAGGAACTGAATATTTGCCTGTTGCGTATGGATCACCTGGTCCATTTGAAAGAAATATTCCATCAGGGTCTAAGTCTAATATTTTTTTGGAACTTGTATCACAAGGCACTATTGTTAATTTANTAAACCTTGATGCAAGACATCTAAGAATATTATTCTTAACGCCGTAATCAACTATAACAATATGCTTATTAATTGTTTCTATATCATTGCTTAAAAAATCTATTTCTTTTTCTGACCAATTATAGATCTTTTTTGTTGAAACAATTTTTGCAAGATCCTGACCAACTATACCCTCCCATTTACTTAATTGATCTTTAAAGCGATCATTATTTTTAAATCCATTTTGGTCGTTAATTATAATACCATTCATAAATCCTTTTTCCCTGATGTGGGCTGTAATTGATCTGGTATCAACTCCATAAAGAGCTATAATTTTATTATCAATGAGCCATGAATTTAGACTTTTTTTAGAACGCCAATTGGAAGGGGAAGTNACAGGGCTATTAAAAATTGTTCCTTTGATTTTTGGACCATTTTCACTTTCTACATCTTCAAGATTTGTACCAACATTGCCAATATGNGGGAATGTAAAGGTTATTATTTGTGAAGCATATGAAGGATCGGTCATAATTTCTTGATAACCTGTCATAGCGGTATTAAAACAAACCTCACCTATTGCAGATCCTTCATAACCACAGCCGTAGCCCTTGAAAATATTNCCATCATCAAGAATTAAGGCCCCAGTTGGTTTTTTGCTTGACCAATCAGACATTGAAAGACCTTTTAAAATATAAAAAAAATATTTTTTTNAATTTATATAATGAATTTAAATAAAAACTAACTTCTGTACTTAAATTCATAATTTTTGGCACCTCTAATNAAACATTATAATTTAAAAAAATTTAACGAATCATTTTTTTTAATTTCAAATTGACGAAAAATATTCATACTATAAACGTACGTCAAGTGAACATTTTATATTAATTGTTTTTTTTTTATTTTTTTGTGTTTGATTAGAAAAAAATAATAAGCTGTCATACAATACTAAAAATTATTTTGGAGTAAATTATGTTATTAGATTCTATAAAAAATGATCTTAAAATTGCNATGAAAGCTAAAGATACTCTTAAAATATCAACTTTAAGAATGATTACTTCATCAATNAAAAATATGGAGATAAGCAATAGAGGTTCANCNAATGAAGATTCANCCAATGATACTCTGGGTGATAGTGAGATCATTCAATTATTATCAAAAATGATAAAACAAAGAAAAGAATCAGCAGAAATTTACAGCAAAAGTAATAGAAATGATCTTGAAAAAAAAGAAAATGATGAAATTGAAATCATCGAGCAATATATGCCTAGTCAAATTGATGATGAGAAAGTTAATGAATTGATAGATCAAGTAATTAATGAAACTGGCTCTTCCANTATTAGGGATATGGGTAAAGTTATGTCAGTTCTTAAAGAAAAATACTCAGGACAAATGGATTTTGGTAAAGCATCATCGATCGTTAAAGAAAAACTAAATAGTCAATAAATGAAATTTTCAATAGAAACTTTAAATGAAATTAAAGATAAAATTAGCGTATCTCAAGTTGTAGAGAAAACTGTACAGCTAAAAAAAAGAGGTAAAGAGTTTGTAGGTCTCTCACCTTTTACTAAAGAGAGAACACCATCTTTTACTGTTAATGATGAAAAACAATTCTATCATTGTTTTTCAACNAATAAACATGGCGATATTTTTACTTTTTTGGTGGANGTNGGAGGTTTAAGCTTTCCCGAAGCCGTAGAAAAATTAGCTGATGAAGCTGGGGTTCANCTCAGGACATTTTCACCTGCAGAAGAAGAAAAAATTAACAAAAGTAAAAAAATATTTGAAGCATTAGAGATNTCCAAATCGTTTTTTTCATCTCAAATTTTTGATGATAATAATTCTTTGGCATTAAAATATATTAGAGAAAGAGGCTTGGATGATAAAATNATAAATTNTTATGANATTGGATATGCNCCTCAAGGAAATAAATTAGAAAAGTTTTTGCTTTCAAAGGGTGTGTCTCATGAAATTATGACTTTAGCAGGCATGACTATTAAAGATGAAAAAAAGAAAGATAATTTTTATGATAGATTCCGTAATAGAATTATTTTCCCAATAAGAGATATTAGAAACAGGGTGGTTGGTTTTGGTGGACGAGTAATAAACAGTAACGATCAACCAAAATACCTTAATTCTCCTGAAACTCCTGTATTTCATAAAGGTAGTTTGTTGTATAATTTTTCAAAAATAAGACCAAATTTAAAAAATAATGATAATTTGATCGTTGTTGAAGGTTATATGGATGTTGTTAGTTTAGCATCAAAAGGTTTTCAAAATGCAGTGGCGCCTTTGGGCACAGCCATAACTGAAACACAATTAAATATTCTCTGGAAAGACTCTGATAGTCCTATAATTTGTTTTGATGGCGATAAAGCTGGAAAACAGGCATCTTTTAGAGCAACAGAAATTGCCCTTAAATTATTAAAACCAAATAAAACATTAAGATTTATTAATCTTCCTGATAATCTTGATCCTGATGATTATATTAAAAATTTTGGCCTAGAAAGTTTTAATAAGTTTGTAGATAATGCCTCACCCCTGCAAAGTATAATTTGGGATTTATGTTTACAAGAGTCCAATATAGATACTCCTGAAGGAAAAGCGGGATTTGAGTCCATGCTTAGAGCAAAATTAAATCTTATTGGTGATAAAAGCATAAAAAAACATTATGGTTTACTTTTCAAGGATATGCTTGATCAATTTTTTTATATTAAAAAAACTGATAGAAAAATATCAAAATTTGATAATAGTGGGAAATATACTGGAAAATATAAGAATTCTCTAAAAATAAAAAATAGTATTCTAGGTTCAGGGGGTCAGCTACCTTCTGATTTAGAGGCTTTGGTTATTTCGGGGGTACTAATTTTTCCAGAATTAGTTAAAAAACACTATGAAATATTAGAGTCTTTTAATATTG
>NYSO01000010.1 GCA_002683015.1 Rhodobiaceae bacterium | reverse complement strand
GAAAAATGTGATTGGCTAATTAATGAGCTAGGTTACGATGTTGCGATTAATTATAATGATGAAAATTGGTATGAGCAGTTGGAAGCAGCAGCACCAGATCGTTTGAATATTATTTTTGATAATACCGGTGGTTTGGTCATGAATGAAGCTTTAAAACTAATTGCTATGCATGGCGTAGTTTTGCTTTGTGGTTCAACTTCACAGTATTATCAAGATGAAATGACTGGGCCTTCAAATTATATTTGGTTAGGAAGTATGAGAGCCAGATTGCAAGGTTTTGTAATTTTTGATTATGCTGAAAGATACGATGAAGCAAGAAAGAAAATATCTCAATGGATTGGTAATGGATCTTTAAAATTACCTGAGTTTGTTTGTGATGGAGATATTGAAGAGTTTCCTGATGCATTCAAAAAATTATTTGAAGGTAAAAACTTTGGTAAAATGCTTTTAAAGCTACCTGCTGCAAAATAGTATTTATTTAGAATGTTTTTAAGGTAGTATTGTTAATGTTTTTTATATTATAGTTAAAGCATGGATAATCATTTTGATGTAATAGTTATAGGGGCGGGTATATCTGGTATTGGAGCTGGATATCACCTTCAAACAAAATGTCCTGGAAAATCCTATGCTATACTTGAGGGTAGGGATACNATNGGTGGTACTTGGGATCTTTTTAAATANCCCGGAATTAGATCAGATTCTGATATGTATACCTTGGGATTTTCTTTTTTCCCTTGGAAAGAGAAAGAAGCTATTGCAGACGGNCCTTCAATTCTAAAATATCTTGATGAGACATCAAAAAAATTCAANATAGATAAAAAAATTAAGTTTAATCATTATGTNAAAGATGCTTCATGGTGTTCTGAAAAATCAATATGGACTCTAAAAGTCGAAGATAAAAATCTAATGGATACAGTTACAATATCCTGTAATTTTATTTTTATGTGCTCTGGATATTATAGTTATGAAAAAGGATANACCCCTGATTTCGATGGTATAAATGAATTTAATGGCAAGATAATGCATCCTCAAAAATGGGATACATCAATAGATTACAGTAATAAGGAAGTTATTGTAATTGGAAGTGGTGCGACTGCAGTAACTTTAGTCCCAGAAATGGCAAAAGATGCAAAACATGTAACAATGCTTCAAAGATCTCCTACTTATGTGGTTTCTGCTCCTCAACAAGACCCATTGGCAATTTTTTTACAAAAATATTTACCCTCAAAATTATCTTATTTCATTGTTCGATGGAAAAATATTTTACGACAACAATGGTACTTTAGATTATGTAAAAAAAATCCAAAAAGAGTAAAAGATTTTATTATAAATCAAGTACGAAAATCTCTTGGTCATGACTATGATGTAGATAAGCATTTTACACCTAATTATAATCCTTGGGATCAAAGAATGTGCCTAGTTCCTAATGGCGACCTGTTTAAATCCATCAGAAAAAAACAAACCTCAGTGGTAACTGATACAATTGATAAATTTACCGCTACAGGCATTAAACTTGAATCAGGTAAAACTTTAGCTGCAGACCTAATAGTTACTGCTACTGGTCTAAATTTAGAAATATGTAGCAATATAAATTTAAAGGTTGATGGCAAGGATATTAATTTACCAGATACTGTAACTTATAAAGGTATGATGTTTAGTGGTGTTCCAAATTTAGTCTCTACATTTGGGTATACAAATGCTTCTTGGACATTAGGTGCGGATTTAACATCTGAATACGTATGCAGGCTTTTGAATTACATGAAGAAAGGCTCTATAAAAAAATGTTGCCCTGAAGCTAATAGTAAAATCGAGAATAACGACGATTGGCTTAATCTAACTTCAGGTTATATCAAAAGGTCAAAAGATATTTTTCCAAAACAAGGGAATAGAAGTCCTTGGACAAATAATCAAAATTTTTTAAAGGATATTTTTCAAATACGTTATGGAAAAATTAACGATGGTGAAATTAAATTTTCTTGATATTAATTTAATATATTTTCAAATAAATTAATTTGTATTTTATGTTTAGGAATAAGAATGAATTCAAAAATTTGTGAAATGTTAGGAATTGAATTTCCTTTATTAGCTTTTTCTCATTGTAGAGATGTCGTTGCTGCTGTTTCAAAAGCTGGGGGCATGGGTGTTTTTGGTGCAGTAAATCTTCCTCCAGATCGCTTAAAAGAAGAGTTAGATTGGATTGATAGTAATGTAGATGGTATGCCTTACGGGATAGATTTAATTGTTCCAAATAAATTTGAAGGTAAGGGTGAGAAGATCACTACTGAACAATTAGTTAATGCTATACCTCAAGGTCACAGAGATTTCACAAAAGAAATTTTATCTAATCATGATATAGAAACTGATGATCTGGTTGATCTAAAAGATGGTGCGGCTCAATTCAGGATGAATTTATCTGATGAAGGTGCTGCAACATCTTTAGAGGTAGCCTTCCAATACCCAATAAAATTAGTTGCAAATGCCCTTGGTGTTCCTCCTAAAGTAATGCTTGAAATGGGAAAAAAACATAATGTTGCTGTTGCAGCATTGGTCGGTGCTAAAGAACACGCGGTTAAACAGGTTGAAGCAGGTGTGGACATCTTAATTGCTTCTGGCGGAGAGGCTGGAGGCCATTGTGGTGATGTTTCCACCATGGTATTAATACCTGAAGTTTACAGGGCAATAAAATCAATTAAGGATGTTCCTATATTAGCAGCAGGTGGAATTACAACTGGTTCTCAGATGGCTGCGGCTATGTCAATGGGCGCATCTGGGGCTTGGTGTGGATCGGTTTGGCTAACTACATCGGAAGCAGAAACAAATCCAATCGTTAAAGAAAAAATGCTATTAGCGAGTTCTAGAGATACTGTTCGATCAAGAAGTAGAACTGGGAAATATTCAAGACAGCTAAGGTCACCTTGGACTGATGCTTGGGAGGAAAAAGGACCTGAACCACTTCCTATGCCTTTACAATCTCTAGTAAGTGAGCCTGCGCTAAAAAAAATAGATAAGTTATCTCAAAGCGGTCATAAAGGTGCAAAAAATCTAGCCACTTATTGGGTAGGTCAAGGTGTGGGTCTTATGGATCAGCCTATGAGCGCGGGTGCTGTTGTTCAGGATTTTAAAAAAGATTTTGCTGAAGCCTTTGAAAGGCTAAATCATTTCTTCGAATAATATAGAAATTATCTTATGAAAATATTTTTTACTATTCTATTAGTTTTTATTACTTTAATTGTATTATTTTTTTCCTATCTTTTTTTTACAAAACCTCCTCGAATGCCCTTTATAGGTCATTTTTTTGATAAAGTTGGATATGGTTCGTTGTATTATTTGGATAAGCCAAATAGGTCTTTAACTTATAGTAAAAAAAATAACATAAATTTAAAGTTACATTTTTTTGAACCATCTGAGAAAAAATCGAAATCAACTCTTTTACTCTTTCATGGAGGTGCTTGGGCGTTTGGATCGTCTTATTCTCTTTTTAAAATATGTAAAGATGTTTCTGACCAAGGAATTACTTGTATAAGCGCTGATTACAGAATTGCACTTAAACATAACTCCAAAGTAAAAGACTCAATGGATGATGCAAGAGATGCTTATCAGTGGATAATATCTAACGCAAAAGTTTTAAATATTGATCCAGAAAGTATAATTGTTGGAGGTGGTTCATCAGGTGGGCAATTAGCAGCATCATTAGCAATGATACCTGATGAAAATAATAAAATTATTGAAAAAATTAAGGGATTAGTTTTACTAAATCCTGCACTTAATACCTCTGTCTTAGATAGGGAAATACCTGATAATATTGAAGAAAGGAGAAAAAAACTTTGGTTATTTGTGAAAAAACTTTTCGATGGCAATTTTGAAAAATTTTCACCTTCAAATTATATTAGAAAAGGTCTTCCGCCTTCAATAATTTTTCATGGTAAATCAGATAAGACAATTCCAATTGAAATTATAG
Organism: Rhodobiaceae bacterium; assembly: GCA_002683015.1. Classification (GTDB taxonomy): domain Bacteria; phylum Pseudomonadota; class Alphaproteobacteria; order MED-G09; family MED-G09; genus MED-G09. Next base: position 6,820 of record NYSO01000010.1, on the reverse strand, counting down.
AAAAATTTTCAAATGATATGATTGAAAAAGAAAATATGGTAAAATTCCTTAAATGGGATAACAAAGGCCATCAATTTTATAGNTGGGATAAAGAAGCTTATCCTGAGGTCATAAGTGAATTAATTAAATTTATAAAGGAAAATTAAAATGCCACTAAAAATATCCATATTAGGTTCAGCCGTATCAATTATTTTAGGATTTTTAGTAGCCTATATTGTTGGTCAAAATAGTGTAGATTTTTTTGGTTTTCCCTTGCTTATTTTTTGTTTCCTTTATTCCTATATAGTTCATTGGATTTTTTTTATTCATGCTTATATTTTTCAAACCGAACATTATTTTGATGCAACCGGAAGTTTTACCTATATAAGCTTGTCAATATTACTAATTCTTAATTCTTTGTTTAGCTCAGGTTTTGAAGGTTTAAATCCTTATACTTACCTAATCGGAGCAATGGTTATTTTATGGTCTTTAAGGCTTGGAATGTTTTTATTCAAAAGAGTAAAAGATGTTGGTCAGGATATTAGATTTATAGAGATGAAAAAAGACTTTTTCTGGTTTTTCATGACTTGGACTTTGTCTGGTTTATGGGTCTTTCTTACATATGTAGCTGGTTTATCGGCGATGACATCTGTAAATTTAATAGAAAATATGAGCTCTTATCATTTTGCTTTTATGTTTATAGGATTTTTCTTTTGGGTTCTGGGTTTTGTTATAGAGATATTAGCTGATAATCAGAAAAAAATATTCCGAAAAAATCCTGAAAATAAAGGCAAATTTATTAGCTCTGGTCTTTGGGCTTGGTCGCGTCACCCTAATTATTTTGGTGAAATTATNTTATGGTTGGGTATATCTATTATTGCTCTACCCTCAATGGAAGGTGGAGAATTTTTAGGATTAATTTCACCAATATTTGTATATGTATTGCTTACAAAAATTAGCGGGATACCTATGTTGGAAAAGAGTTCTGATAGTAAGTGGGGATTAGATGAAGATTATATAAAATATAAAAACACAACACCTATATTATTTCTAAAAAAACCTAACTCTAATTAGTTACAAGATCATCTTTTAAGTATTTACCAGCCATATAATAATGGAAAGCGCACCATATCTTGAGNGANGCAAATATTAACAAACTATATCTTAAGGATTCTTTTCCGTATTCAGATTGAAGAATATCGCTAACGATTCCAACTGCCGACGGACCAAATCCTAGGCCAATTATATTTATAATAAATAATAAAATTGCGGCAGCAACTGATCTCATTTTTAATTCAACCACTCCTTGTGTCTGACTAAATGTGGCTGCTTGATAAAAATTACCTAAAGCTACAGGTATAATTAGCCATAGAAGAGATGTATTAGCTGTTGGACTCATATAAACTAGATAATATAATGGCGCTGTAATACCCATAGCAATTGCAGCTACCCATAAAGACCATCTAACATCCCTTGATCCAAAATAATCTGATAAATAGCCACCAAGAAAAATTCCTAAGCCCCCTGGTAATCCGAGTATTAAGCCTAAATACCAACCGACATCACTGGTGGGCATTCCGTAAGAGCGCTGGAAAAATGATGGCAACCAATTGATTGCTCCATATCCCACAAAAGCAGCAAGAGAGGCTGCAAAAGCCAAATGACGAAATGATTTTTTTTTGAGAAGATATGATATGGTCTCATATATAGTGGGTTGATTTTCTGAAGCAACCTTACCTTCTGCCTGCCCTCTAATTGGTTCTTTGACTGTAAAACGAAATAGTATAGCTATTAATATTCCTGGAACTCCAACAATAAAAAAGGCCGTTCTCCAACCAAACATTTCGTCTATCCATCCACCAGCAAATAAACCAAACATAATACCAAATGGAATTCCCAAAGAGTAAATACCTAAAGCTGTTGATCTTTTATTTGCTGGAAAATAATCTGAAATCATTGAATGGGCCGGAGGACTACATCCAGCTTCACCAATACCAACACCTATTCTTGCAAGAAGTAAATGTAAAAAGTTTTGAGCTAATCCAGAGAGAGCAGTCATTAAACTCCATATAGCTAAAGATATTGAAATTAGATTTCTTCTATTTCCTCTATCAGCATATTTTGCAATTGGAATACCTAATGTTGCATAAAACGCTGCGAATGCAAAACCAGACAATAATCCTAGAGAGGTATCAGACAGGTTTAAGTCTGTTTTTATGGATTGTAAAAGAATTGATAATATATTTCGATCAATGAAATTGAAGGTATAAACAATAACTAAAATTCCGAGAGCATAATTTCTTACTGATTGCGACTTAATATTTTCTGAAGCAGTATCTGACATAATTCCCCACTAAATCTGATATATAAATATATAAAATTAATTTATTAATACTAGGGAAATATAATTAAATATTTTTAATAAATAAAAGGTGGTAAAAAATTTCACCACCTTTAATTTTGTTAATTATTAAAATTACGAGTTTAAAAGACTCTCTTTACTAGTCAGAGGAATTTTCTTTGGTTTTTTATTCTCAGGAATTACCCTTTGTATTCCAATATAAAGTATNCCATTGGATAGAGCAGCACCTTGAACAACCATATCTTCTGATAAAACAAATTTTCTGTTAAAATTTCTTGATGCAAGNCCTTGATGAATTAAATTTTCATTCATTTCATCAGATTTTTTACCATCTATCGTTAAGTTTTGTTCAGATACCTCAATATCAATATCCTTTTCATCAAAACCAGCTACTGCAAGCTCAATACTATATTTATCTTCAGGTAGCTTTCTAATATTATATGGTGGATAATTCGTGTTTTGAGCCTTTGAATTTGCTAATATTGATAGCGTATCAAACGTTCTGTCAAATCCNACCGTGAAAGGAGAGAGGTCTCTCCAAATTGTTTCTATTCTTGTATTCATTTTTTACTCCTTTAAAAGCAAGTTATTAAAATAAGGACCCATAAAAGGCATCCATGACTATAAAATGGTAAAATTATTTTTGTTTTCAAGAGTAGTAAAAACACTTTTTTTAATTATTTTTATTTGTAATAATTATATTTATTAATTGCGACAAAAATACAATGGATTTAATTAGATACCTCTGATAATACATATTANTAGGTATTCAAGATTTAACAAATCTCACTAGTGTCATAATGTGTCAATTAAATTAGGAAAGATTAAAAATATGGATTTAAATTTTACAAAAGCTGATCAAGATTTCAGGAATGAGGTACGTGAATTTATTGCGGAAAATTTTTCTTCAGAAAATAATGCNGGTCANAATATTGAAAAATANCATGAAGTTACNTCNGANCAAATGAAAGAAGGTATACTTTCATGGCATAAAACNCTTTATAAAAAAGGCTGGATAGCTCCTCATTGGCCTGTNGAGTATGGNGGTGTTGATTGGTCTATTACTCAGAGATATATTTGGGATCAAGAATGTGCTAATGCTGGNACAACACCGTTAATACCTTTTGGGTTAACTATGCTAGGCCCAGTGATTATTGCCTTTGGTAACGATCACCAGAAGGACTGGGTTCTTAAAGGTATTTTGTCAGGGGATGACTGGTGGTGCCAAGGTTATTCTGAACCAGGTGCAGGATCTGATCTTGCGAGTCTAAGAACAAAAGCTGAAAGAGATGGCGATCATTATGTTGTAAATGGTCATAAAATATGGACCACGTTAGCTCAATATGCCGATTGGATGTTTTGTTTAGTAAGAACTTCAAATGAAGGTAAACCTCAGGAGGGTATTTCCTTTTTATTAATTGATATGAATACCCCAGGTATTGAAGTTAAACCAATAATTACAGTTGACGGTGGTCATGAGGTAAATGAAGTTTTTCTTGAAGATGTTAGAGTGCCTGTTGAAAATCTAGTTGGTGAAGAAAATATGGGTTGGACAATTGCTAAGTTTTTACTTGGTAATGAAAGGACTGGTATAGCTGGAGTTGCAAGATCAAAAAAAGCTATTGATAGATTAAAGGATATTGCAAATTCAGAACTAAGTAACGGTGAACCCCTCATGAAAGACTCTTCATTTAATAAAAAAATTACTGAACTTGAAGTAGATTTAACAGCTTTAGAATATACTGAGTTGAGGACACTTGCGAAAGAAAGCCAGGGTCAAGGCCCAGGTGTAGAGTCTTCAATTTTAAAAATTAAAGGTACTGAAATACAACAAAAAATTTCTGAACTAACTTTGGAGGCAATTGGTAATTATGCAAGTCCATATATCACTCCTTTAAGTGTCAGAAATTTTGGATCAAATTATCTTGAGGTTGGGCCAGAGCATACCCAAGGTGTTGCTCAAAATTATTTTGGAATGAGAAAAACNTCAATTTATGGNGGGTCTAATGAGATTCAGAGAAATATTATAGCAAAAATGGTTTTAGGACTTTAGGGAGAAAAAAATGGATTTTTCATTTAGCGAAGAGCAAACTTTATTACGCAATACAATACANTCNTTTATTCAGGATAATTATGATTTTGATAAAAGAAGGGAAATTATTCAATCCGAAGAAGGTATGAGTAAAGATAATTGGAAGCAATTAGCNGAGCTTGGGCTTTTAGGTGTTCCTTTTTCTGAAAATGATGGTGGTTTAGAGTTTGGTTCTGTTGAAACTATGATTGTTGCTGAAGAGTTTGGAAAAGGTTTGGTTGTAGAGCCCTATATTCAAACTGTTGTTACATGTGGAGGTTTTTTGAGAAGAGCATCTGAAGCACAAAGGCAGGAACATCTTCCAAGTTTAATCTCGGGGGATGAAATTTGGGCATTTGCTTATGCTGAACCACAAGGAAGATTTAATCTTGCTGATATAAAAGTATCCGCATCAAAAAATGGTGATGATTATACTTTAAATGGAGATAAATGCGTTGTTTCTGCGGCTCCTTGGGCACAAAAACTAATAGTTTCAGCTAGAACTTCTGGAGATCAATCAGATAAAGAAGGTATATCTTTGTTTATAGTGGATAAGGCTAGTGATGGAGTTTCAACTCGTGATTATAAAACTGTTGATGGTAGTATGGCCTCAGAAGTTTCCTTTGAAAATGTAAAATTAAGTAGCTCATCATTAATAGGTGAAGAAGGAAATGCCCATTCTTTAATTGAGCTGGTGGCTGATGAAACAATTGCAGCTTTATGTGCTGAAGCTATAGGTGCTATGTCAGTATTAAATGAAACAACAGTTGAGTATTGTAAAACAAGAAAACAATTTGGTCAGCCAATAGGAAAATTCCAAGTCCTTCAACACAGAATGGTCGATATGTTTATGCAATATGAGCAATCAGTATCCATGACTTATATGGTTAACCTTAAACTTGAGGAGGAAGATGTAGAGAGAAGTAAGGCCGCTTCAGGAGCAAAAGTACAAATTTGTAATGCAGCAAAATTTATTGGTCAAAGTGCTGTTCAGCTTCATGGTGGTATGGGTATGACAGATGAACTAAATGTTGGACATTATTTTAAAAGATTATCAATGATCGAGACCCAACTTGGAAATGCTGATCATCATCTAAAAAAATATTCTCTAGCTTCTTAAGGGTTAAATCTTATGAATGATTGGTTAAAATTTGAAAAAAATGGTTCTGTAGTTACATTAACTATGAACAGGCCTGATATACGTAATCCATTAGGTGAACCTGAGGATGTTACTAACTTTGAAGAGGCCTCAAAATTAATTAATGATGATAGAGAAGTTCGTTGTGTTATTTTAACTGGTGCTGGAAAGGCTTTTTCTGCTGGTGGCAATGTTAAAAATATGCAAAATAAGTCTGGAAATTTTTCAGGATCCTCTGTCGGCCTTCGTGATAGGTATAAAAAAGGTATTCATAAGATAATAAAAGCTATTTGGGATATTGAGGTTCCTGTTATCGCTGCAATAAACGGACCAGCTATTGGGTTAGGAAATGATGTTGCTTGTTTGGCGGATATAAGAATTTCATCAGATAATGCAAAATTTGGAGTAACTTTTCTTAAAATAGGGTTAATTCCAGGTGATGGCGGAGCTTGGTTGCTACCAAAGATCATAGGTATGTCTAGGGCTTCAGAATTATTATTTTCTGCAAAATTAATTGAACCTGAGACAGCTAAACAGTGGGGATTAATTAGTGATTTTTATAATTCAGATGATCTTATGAAAGAAGCAAATGAAATAGCTTCATCAATAATTAAACAACCTCCAGACGCACTCAGGATGAGTAAAAAACTTCTAAGAGAGGGAATGGATGCAAGTTTTGATAATATTTTAGAAATGTCTGCGAGTATGCAAGCTTTAATGCATCTCACAGATGATCATCAAGAAGCTTTATCAGCTTTCTTCGAAAAAAGAGATGGTGATTTTAAAGGAAAATAAAAGGAGTATATTTTGGATTTAGATTTTAATCAGGATGATATAGATTTTAGAAATGAAGTAAGAGACTTTATTAAAGTTTCATACACTCAAGACATGAAGGATGAATTGGCGAGATCGAAAAATGGATCTGCTAGTAAAGAATTGCATGTTAAGTGGCAAAAATCTCTATATGAAAAGGGATGGATTGCACCAAATTGGCCTGTAGAGCATGGTGGTCCAGGTTTTACAACAACACAAAAATATATTTTTGAGACAGAGATGGCTCATGCAGGTGCACCTAGGACAGTTCCTTTTGGTCTTTCAATGGTAGCACCAGTACTAATGGAGTTTGGTACAGAAGAACAAAAGAAAAAATATTTACCTGATATTCTCTCTACAAAAGTTTGGTGGTGTCAGGGCTATTCAGAACCAGGATCCGGTTCTGATTTGGCTTCACTTCAATCTAAAGCTGAAGATAAGGGTGATCACTATTTAG
>NYSO01000056.1 GCA_002683015.1 Rhodobiaceae bacterium | reverse complement strand
TCCACTATTATTCCTATCTTTAGGAGGGTAGTGTATTAATCTTAAAATAGAATTTCCTTGATTAATCTTATAATCAAACCAATCTGGCTTTAAACCAAGAAAAAGCGATATATATGATAATATTTTTTTTCCTAAAAAATCTAAATCTTTAAAAAGGCCAATCAAGGTTTGATCAAAACACTGAATTTCATCTACATTTTCATTTGCGGGCATCTTATCGATATATTTTTCTTGCCAATTAGATCTCCCATGATGCCAAAATTCTTTTTGATCAGGGCTTAATGAATTTACAGCTTTTTCAATTCCGAATGGGGTGTAACCTCTTTGACCTGCCCCACTAACTTGATGGTATTTCATTTTATTTTCTATGGGTAAATTAAAAAATTCTCTAGATAAATTTCTAACATTTTTAATGGTGTTGATCTTTAGATTATGATCTTTGACTATGAAAAATCCATATTTTTGACAACTTTTTCCTATATCTTTTGATATATCAATTTTTTCACGATTTGACTCGTCTATAGAAATAATTGGTAGACTCATTTTTAAAAGTCTTTTGTCTCTATATTTAGCTGACCTTCTAGGCCGGCTGATCTATGCTTTTCACTCTCTAAATAGTCTGGATTTAAAATCATTTCCAACATAGCCTTTCTACTAGGATACTTCACGACGGCAATCCAATCCCATAATTCATCAACCTCACCAAGCATTAGCCTGCTTACAACCCCTGAAAAGATTGGCTCTCCCCCAACTTTTTTTAAATGTTCTATTACTTCCATTCCATAAATTGCATAAGCCTCTTCCCCAGAGAGATTTGTTTTTCTTCCATCTTCATATACTGCTTTTTTTTTGAATTTTAAAAGATTAACCATATATATTGGGGTATTAATATCACCTTCTGTAAATTCCTTCATTTGTTTATCATTTGGTGTCAAAGCATTTTCATATTTCATAATATATTTATCCTATCTAACTATCCTTTATTTCTTTTGCTTTGATTACTAATGCTCCAAGTGGTGTATCAATTGTAAATTTAATAGGTATCCACATTTTTTCTTTCTCAAAAAAAGAATACCAATACGTAATTGCATTTTCTTCAGAAGCTGTTTCTAAGAAATCACTATTATTGTAACCAACTATTGCATTGAAGGAACCTCTACAAATAATGGTTTCATATTCTTTATTATCAATTGTTAATTTTGAAATCTTTGATCTTTTACTCATTTTTATTTCATAAGATCTAATGCCATCAAAACTCTTACTATTTTCTAAGCATGGATTAGTAAATTTATTTGAAACTACAAATACACTATTTGGATCACTNGCATTTTCTCCATATTTTTTTAAGAATTCTTCAGTTGGAATATCTTCGNCTCTATANGGAGGCTCTGCAGTTACTGAGATTGGTAAACCCTCTTTATACTTAATTTCNGCTACTCTTGATTTATTTTTATTTTTTATTTCATATGAAAAATTATAAGAGTCACTTACAAGATTTTTATTGACGTATTTTCCATTGCTTTCAGCAAAAAAAACAAAACTTACAAATACATCCACTAATCCTGATGCTGTTATTGTGGTTTTTATTTTCCAATCATCTTGATTAAGTTCTGCAGAGTACAAGATATTGGCTACTTGAAACCCACCTAAATAGGCCGAGTATTTAAGTTCTGTCTCAGCTTTTAAGCTAGAAAAGTTTAAGATAATTAATACNGATAGAATAATTTTNTTCATAATTGTTTATTTTAAATATTTAAACTCTGTAATCAACTATAGCCTGATTTATTTAAGAAGGTTATTATAAAGCTTAGGAGTTTGAAATGAATTATAAAGCAATAATATGGGATTTTGGAGGCGTCATAACATCAAGTCCTTTTGAAGCATTTAACAAATTTGAGTTAAGTAATAATCTTCCAAAAGATATAATTAGAACAATAAATTCAGAGAACCCCGATGATAATGCTTGGGCAAAATTTGAAAGGAATGATATTGATCTCGATGAATTTGATAATTTATTTTCTATAGAAGCTGATAAAAAGGGATTTAAAATTTCTGGAAAGCAAGTTGTTAAATTACTATCTGGCGAAATTAGAAAGCAAATGGTAGATTTTTTGTCTTTCTTAAAAAAGGACTATAAGCTTGGATGTATTACAAATAATATTCAAAATAGTAAGAATGAGAAAGTTAATCACCTCAATGAGGCTGGTCAAGTTATGAAGATTTTTGATCATATAATTGAATCTTCAAAAGTAGGTTTAAGAAAACCAGATCCTAAAATTTATTATATGTCTTGTGATGCCCTTGGTGTTAAACCTGAAGAATGTATTTATCTTGATGATTTGGGTATAAACTTGAAACCAGCAAGAGAAATTGGAATGACAACAATTAAGGTGATAGATCCAAATGAAGCTATTAATGAAGTTAAAAAATATCTGCAATTAGCATAAATTATTATGGAAAGTAAAAAAGAGAATATTTCTAGTTTAGGTCTTGGAATAAGAGTTAAAACTCTTGTTAATTTGAGATGGATAGCTGTATTAGGGCAAACTATTACATGCTTTATTGTTCATTATTTTTTAAATTTTGATTTACCATGGACTGAGATATCTCTTACAATACTGGCCCTTGCTATTTCTAATTTTGCTCTTTACCCAGGTTATTCAATCAATAATAGACTAAACGAAACTTCGACAACATTTGTAATCGCTGCAGATATAATTCAATTAGCTTTGATGATATTTTTTACTGGAGGACTTTCAAATCCATTTGTTGTTTTATTTTTAACCCATATAGCTATAACTGTTACNAGTCTACCAATACGATCTACATCAATATTAATTATTTTAACTATTTTNCTAATAACTATNCTTGGATTTTTTAATTATCCATTAGTAAATGAAAGTTTAGATTTAACTATCCCATTAATTTTTATTATTGGGATGTGGATTTCATTATTTGTAACTATTTTATTTTTAACTTTTTATGCCGGTGGACTTACCGATGATTCACGTAAAACTTCTGCCGCATTGAAAATTGCAGAGGACTTNTTAGTCAATGAGAAAAATCTATCTTCCCTTGATGGTCTTGCTGCTGCTGCAGCTCATCACTTAGGGACACCTCTTGGAACAATAAGCCTTATCGCAAATGAATTAAAAAATGAAAATGATATACCTGATAGCGCAAAAAAAGATTTAATAATTCTTTCTGATGAAGTTGAGAAATGTAAGGCCATACTTGGGTCCCTTGGTGAAAAACCTTCAAGCGATGANGATTTAATTACTAAAATTGAACTTCAGGCGTTATTGGAAGAACTTTGTGAGTTAATTAAGGCNAAGGGAATAGATTTTGTTATTAATTTTCAGAATAATGATCCAAATTTAAAAAAATTCTTATTATTAAGAAGATCTGAATTATTACTTGGANTATCAAATATTGTTGANAATGCAGCTGATTTTACCTCAAGCATNGTTGAGCTAAATGTTAATTATAATAATGAAAATATTGAATTAAAAATTCAAGATAATGGTAATGGTTTNTCAAATTCAGTTTTNAATAGATTAGGGGATCCGTATGTTTCTTCTAGAACTAATTCTCAAAAAGAAGACAAAGGGTCAGGGCTAGGCTTAGGATTTTTTATCTCTAAAACATTACTTGAAAGGTTGGGAATAAGAATTAGCGCTTACAATAGGCCATTGCCAGAGACTGGTGCAATAGTATCTGTTATAATACCGACTGACAAAAGACTTTAAAATTAAAAAAAGATACCTATATGAGTAATATGAGTAATTCAGAAATAAATAAAAATATTATTATCGTTGATGATGATCAGACATGGCTTAACCAACTTTCTAGAGCCTTTGAGAGAAGAGATCACAATACTTATGTTGCGAAATCAGTTTCAGAGGCAAAAGACATAATTGCTAAAAATGATATTCATTACGGAGTTATTGATTTACGGCTTGATGATGGTGATGGACTGGAAGTTATTTTAGAGCTTCAGAAAAAAAATCCAAAATCTAGGTCAGTGATACTAACCGGTTTTGGAAATATTGCTAATGCAGTTTCAGCTATTAAGGTTGGAGCAATAGATTATTTATCAAAGCCAGCAGGCATTGATGATATATTTTCAGCTCTTTTTGCTCCCCCTAGTGAGAAGGCTTCACCTCCTGAAGAACCAATGAGTGCTAATAGGGTAAGATGGGAGCATATACAAAGAGTATATGAATTATGTGATAAAAATGTTTCTGAAACGGCAAGAAGGCTGAAAATGCATAGACGAACCCTTCAAAGAATATTATCAAAAAGAGCACCTAATTAGTTTTTAAAATTTCAAAAAATTGTTCTAAAGCAGCTTTTGTAAAAGCCTCCATATTTTCTATTCTATTTTCTGAATTTGTAAATATGTGTGATGTTTTTTCTTCTTTACCAGCTATAGCAAAGCATGAATACCCTGCCGGATCACCATACCCATTTCCCGATGGACCAGCTGCCCCACTTTCACCAATTGCCCAATCAGTTTCATACAAGCCACATGCTTTTTGAGCAATTAGTAATGCAAATGGTTCACTACTGGACCTAATATTTTTTTCTTTTAGCTCTCTTATTCTTAGGCTCGTTATAGCCCGTATCGATTGTAAAGTATAAATAACCTGACCACCCATATAGTAGGCAGATGCCCCTTCTTGAGATAAAAGAGCTGAAGATATAAGCCCTCCCGATGATGACTCAATCACAGAGACAGTTTGTTTATTTTTTTTAAGTAAACTAGCTATTTCAGAAGATAACTTTACAATATCATTCATTTTAAATTTCCCTTACGTAACGACTTCCTTTAATTGGAGGATCTTCTGGAGGCCCTGCAAAACATTGAGCAATGGACATCCATTTTTTTGCAATATCTCCTTCAACTTTGAGGTTTGTGTCATTTATATTTCTAACTTGCGTAACAACTTTACAAAAATCTGAGGCATCTCCAATTATAGAGTCGTTATTGTTATCGGTATTCCATTCCCATTTTTTATTTGATGGGGAATTCAATATAATCATTGGAACTTTTTCAGGTACTTCAAGAGATCGATTTATAAAAGTCCAACTAAATGTATTGATCCCNATTATGACAATATTTTTAATTCTNTCGGTATTTATTCTATCAATACCCAANTGNTCAAANACTTCTTGNCCATGAGACCAAGTCTCCATATGNCTAGCTGNTATACTTGATCGAACACTCATATCAGGACCAGCCCATTTTACCCTTTTTTTCGGNTCAGCTATTGAGAATGCCTCGGCGACTCTNGAAAATTCGTCTTTCCAAAGGCTAATTAATTCTTTCCCAGAAAGATTATTTGATAGTTTTTTTTCATAATCTCTTGCGGTAACACCACTTTTTATTGCTTTATAAAAATCTTTCATAAATTCAGAAAACTTATCTTCATCTGTTAGGGATAAATATGCAGCATTATTAAAAACATGAAGATGATATAGGACATCATTTATAGTCCAGTCTTTAAATTGTGTTTTTGAGCTAAAAACTTCGTCTTTTTGATCCTTAAGAATTTCATATAAAGAAATAGACTCTTCTTTAAAATCTTCACTTTGAGTATAATTTTTTGTCATTCAATTCACTTAGTAAAATAATAATAAATAAGTGGCACCCATATTAAAGAGGTTGTTATGGCACCTTTAATAGCCTGATATATTATCCAAAGCCAAAAATAACGTTTACAGAATTCTTTGATACTATTTAACATGCTAGAGCCAATTTGGTATTGGTAAATTATTTTCTTTTAAAAAACTAGCGTTAAACATCTTATTTTGATAACGATTTGCCAAATCGCATAATATAGTAACTATTATTTTACCCTCTCCTAATTCTTTTGCTAATTTTTTTGCTCCAGCAATATTTATTCCAGAAGATAATCCAAGAAATAAGCCTTCAAACTCTATTAGATCATATAAAATTTTCAAAGCTTCTTCGTCTTCAACTCTAAAAGGATGATCAAGGTGCATACCTTTTATATTTTCAGTTTCTCTTCCTTGGCCAATACCCTCAGTGATTGACGAGCCCTCGGCCTTAAGCTCTCCATTTTTAAAAAAATTGTACATGGCTGCTCCCATTGGATCTGCTAAACCAATTTTTATTTTTTTATTTTTTGATTTTAAATAAGCTCCTACGCCAGATAATGTACCTCCAGTTCCAATAGCGCAAATAAATGCATCAATTTTTCCATTCGTTTGAGCCCATATTTCTGGACCAGTTGTGTTAATATGAGCTTCTCTATTTGCAGTATTATCAAATTGATTTGCCCAAAATGCTCCATTTTCAAGCTCATTATTGAGTTTCTCTGCTAATTTTCCTGAATATTTAATATAATTATTATCATCCTTGTAAGGAACTGCAGGTACTTCAATTAATTTCGCACCTGAGAATCTAATAGCATCTTTTTTTTCTTGAGATTGTGTATCGGGTATTACAATTGTTGTCTTATATCCCATAGCATTCCCAACCAATGAGAGACCAATGCCAGTATTACCAGCAGTCCCTTCAACTATCATTCCTCCTTTTTTAATTAATTGTTTTTTTTCAGCATCTTTAATTATAGATAATGCTGCCCTATCCTTCACAGACTGACCAGGGTTAAGGAATTCAGCTTTTCCATAAATTTTACAACCAGTTTCCTCAGACGCACCTTTTAAATATATCAAAGGCGTATTGCCAATCATTCCAACTATGTTATTTTTTTCCTGCATTTTATATTTATGTCACATATGAAAAAGTATATTTATCTTTAAAGTTTCTGTTTTATTATCTACAAGGGTAAGAATAAAATTTAAATAAAAAATATCATGAAAATACTCGATTATAAAATTTTTAAAATTACTATTTTTCACTTATTTATTCTCATGTTGATTACGCCTTTTTCATTGAAAGCAAATGAAAGTGATATTGAGGAAATATTAGTTGTTGGTAGTAGAATAAATAGTCAAAATTTAAAGAAAATTTTGCCAGTTACTATTATTAACTCTGAAGAGCTGAAAGTTTTAGGTATTGATTCTGGTGATGATCTTATAATGAGTCTCGTTGAAAACGGTACTAACCGATTTAATGATGCAGGTAATGCAATAGCTGGAGTAAATAGTGCTCGCGGTGATATGGGTGCATTTAATCTAAGAAATCTAGGAACTGGTAATACTCTTGTTCTTATGAATGGTAGAAGGTTGATTAATTCACCAAGTTTTCAATCCGAGTCAGTAGGTGGAAGTTTTGTCCCCGTTAATTCTGTTAATACAAATATTATACCTGTTAATGGTATTGAAAGAGTTGAGGTTTTAAGAGATGGTTCTTCAGCAATATATGGGGCTGATGCTGTTGCAGGAGTTATTAATTTTGTTACTAAAAAGAACAAAAAAGGCTTTGAATTAAGTTTTAAAAACTCTGAATTTGAAAACTTTGATAGATCTGATTATCAGTTTGGTTTTGCTTATGGATCAAGCTTTAACTCAAATAGAACTAATATTAATATTAGTTATAATCATTATGAAAGAGAGCCAATTAGGGCCAGTGAAGATGAA
>NYSO01000055.1 GCA_002683015.1 Rhodobiaceae bacterium | reverse complement strand
AGCCATAATCTCCACCAACTAAAATTTTTATCCCAGCTTCCTTCATTTTCCTATACGAGGATATAGTTTCTTCTACCTCTTTTTGATATTCTAAAACTTCTCGGCTATCGCTTTTAAAACCCATTTTTTCTGCATTCTCTAAAAACGCCATTTCCCAAGCAATTGCAGGACCAACGTAAACTCTATCTTTATTTTCAATTAAAAGGTCTAAAGCTTCAGAATCTATGTAGTTTGCGTGGCCAATAAAATCGATACCGCTTCTTACTGCCTGCTTTACTGCTTCAGCTGATCTAGCATGACAAGCAACTTTCATTTTTTTTCGATGAGCCTCATCTACCAAAGCCTCAACTTCCTCGTCCTTATAGCCAAGGTCACCAGGCCTTCCTTGCAGTGAAATTAACTCCCCATCAATCATAACCTTTACTACATCAACCCCATTTTTCCAAAGAGTCCTTACAGCTTTTCTTATCTCCCAAGGACCGTCAGTTATCATTGCTAACCCCTCAGTTTGAGGTTTTGCATGATCTGGATATGTATCTGCATTACCTCCAATAGCACAAATATCCCTTCCACCAGCAAGAAGTCGAGGACCTGCAATTTGGCCACTATTAATTGCATCTCTTAAGAAAACATCTATCCTGTGAACTGACCCAAAGCTTATTGCAGATGTAAAACCTGACCCAAGCATAATGCGTGCATTATCAACTGTTTTAATCATAGCTTCTTCAATAGGGGTTTTATCTAATTCAAGAGGACCATTATTTGTATAAGATATATGAGCGTGGGACTCGGTCATACCTGGTATGACAGTCTTTCCTCCCAAATCAACTCTTTCAATATTATGAGATGTATTTGTAAACTCTGANGTTGGTCCTGCGTATTTAATAATATTTCCATCAATCCAAATTGATGCATCTTCACATATGNTATCACTATCACCTTTAAATAAATTTAGATTTGAAAATATTTTTTGTTTATCCATTTTTATACCTTATTANAGCCTTAAAAGTTTTTTTGCATTTTTAGTAAGATTNGGTGCAAAGTCTTCTAATTTNTTNGGAGTATCCCAGCCGCCAAAGTTTGTCCCATACACTAATCTTTCNTCACCGATAATATCAAACAGCATTGCTTGTGATTTTTCTCCATGAACATGAGCATCAAACCATAATTTTTTTAATTCATTTAAAAATCCATTNTNTTTAACACCTTCTGGNGCCCAATCACGAAATTCNGACATTTCAGAAAANCGTTGAATTAAATAAGGCATAGCTCCTCCACCATGAGAAATGCATATATCAAGATTAGGGTGACGNTCCATNACTCCTCCNATAATTANNGTTGCTACNGCTAATGTTTCTTCATAAGCATAACCAAGCATGATGCTCATATCGTATCTTCCCATTCTCCAATCATCGGGTCCTTTAGCACCACCTGAAGAAGCTGGATGAAGAAANAAAGGTATATTTAAATCAACTACAGTTTGATAAAATTCATCAAGTCTTGGATCGTCTAANCCAAANGGAAGATCNGTACCTGCTGAAACTGAACTAAGACCCAAATCTTTAATCGATCTTTCTAATTCTTTACAAGAAAGATCTATATCTTGTAATGGAACAGTCGCTGATCCTAAAAGTCTNTCAGGATACTCATTAATTGAGTCAACCATTGCATCATTATGGATTTTACAAAATTCATTTGCAACTTCACCTTCAATTTTATGAAACATTGTTAATGGATTAGGGGATAATAACTGTAAATCAATCCCAAGCTTATCCATCGCTTCGATGCGTAAATTATTTTCCATAAAAATAGTATTTTCATATTGCATAGGNTTCATTTTGTACTCACCTATCCTNAAAAAAGGCAGCCCATTTTCATCTATCCCAGTTTCGGGNCCNTATTTACCTGCCTTCCCAAAAGCTTTACCAAGNACAACATGGGCATGAGTATCTATAATTTTTATTGTCATGAATTTTTAATCATTAGCAAATAATACTTCTCTAGGATTTCCATCCTCATCATAAACTGGTTTATGTTTATCAATTAAGTACATTTGATTCTCAGTATCTCTTATTCCAATTGAATTTAAGGCTTCAACCATTGCTGCATAAGTATGGTGTTTAAAGTGGGCAACAAGAGAGTCCTCATCTTTCCATAGTTCATAAACTTGAATTCTGTTATCATCACATGGATCTGCAGCAAAACAATAGCTAATGCAACCTTCTTCTTCTTCACGTGTTGCCAATTGAATATCAGCTGTGATTTCTATAGCTCTATCCCTTTGTTCTTTAGTCTCAAAATTAAGTGTTGCTGATACAATTATCATTTTAATACTCCTAAACGATGCTTATTTAATCTCTTTCATAAGCAGGATCTATTTTATCACCTCTTCCTGGAGCCGGACCAGGACCTTCACGCCAACCCTTATCGGTTGCTGGTTCAAATCTAACCCAATCATGAACACCCTGTCTTTTAATAATTTTCCATTCACCTTCACGTTTTTCTAATTTATCAATATACCTACCAGATACAAAAACATCTTCATCAATACTTGGATCATGATCTGCTACAAATCCACCTGAGTCAGAGAAATCCTTACCCTTAGCGATACGATGGAATGCTTGCCAATATGACTCTGAATAAGCTACGTTTCCATCAACTTCTACAAGAATATTTCCAACTAAATGTTGTGTGTGTTCCATTTTTGAAAGAATATCAAATGCAAAATCACAGAACTGAGCTGAAGGGCCTTTATACTCACCATGGTGGTGGATAGAATCTTCATGAAAAACTGACTCAAGGAGTTCTCTATCAAGCCTATCAATTGCTCTGCAGTATTTATATACTACATCCATTATAGCAATTTTATCAGCTGCTATCTCTAAATTACTCATAAAACCCCCCTTTGAATTTTAATCTTAAGCGTCTCCGCCGCTATTTCCGAAAAGATATTTGTCAATATTTTCATGGAAATAACGAATTCTATTTTCCTGTTCAGGCATATAATCACCAATATAACCACGCGAGCTTAAACCTTTTTGTTGACTCGTCCATATAGCTACATCTTCACTAATGCCGGGACCAACATCAACTTCTGAATGATGACCTTGTATATGAGGAACTTTAGTGTCAATGCTAGTTTCCATTCCAAGCGAAGGAGCGAAATAAGTTTCCACACCTTTTGGAAAAAGAGTAAGATACCAATAATCAAAGACACATTTTGTTGGATCTGTTGGGTGAGGGGAACCCCTTAACCACTGCATTCCGTCAGGTTTAACACTAAAAGACATATTTGGAAAAATTGTATAGTGATAATGATCAGTTAACTGAGTATCTTTAAATTTACTAAAGTCATAACCNTTTTCTTTATCTAATTTTCTTTTTTGNTTTTGAAGATCACCTCTTATGTCNANAAGNCTTCCCCTGTAATCTTCGGCNTTCATATCCCAGTACTCGATATGAGGTGCGATCATTTCTATAACTTTATCCTCTTCACCAATNACACTTTCACTAGGCATAAAACCTGGCATAAGCATTCTTGAATGCATGCTCTCATACATATCAAATTGACAAGCATGNTATTTTTCTTCAGCATAATATTTAAGAGCNGGGTGAACATAAGGCGTGTGATAGGATTCATTAAAATTATCTTGAACACATTTCCAGTTCCANTCACCTTCAACNGTTACCCAATGAGTTCTAATCATTTCTGAAACAGGATAGTCTTCCAAGTGNTCCATGATAGGAAATAAATAATCTCTAAGAGGTTTTGAATTATNATCAAGATTAAAAAATATAAACCCTTNCCAAACTTCACTTTTAATTTCTATTAAATTTCTTTTACCGCANGGTGAACCTTGAGAGAAATCTTCCTCATCTGGTACCCAATTTAATTTTCCATCTAANCCAAATTTCCAAGCATGATATGCGCATGAAAAACTATCTANATTACCTTCNTCAATTTGAACTAATTGATTTCCCCTGTGTTGGCATACATTNTANAAACATCTTATTTTCTGATCCTCTCCTTTTGCACAAAGGATGGACTCGGGACCAAAATCAAAAGTAAAAAAATCACCAGGATTTTGAAGCTGCTGCTCAAGTCCAGCAACTTGCCAAACTTTTGTCCACATTTTTTCCCATTCAAGAGCCATAAATTCTCTCGAGGTATAACGGTCACCAAGGATTGGTTTATTTCCTAATTTTGGCTCAGGCTCTTTACCCCAGTCACCACTAAATAGTTTATTAGCCAAAGGCTTAATTTCAGATTGATTTGACAATTTTCTACCTTCCTTATTTTCTATTCAATTGTGTATAAAACAACACAGAATTACATTAATAGTCAATAATTAAATTAGTTGAATAAAAGTAATATTAATTTTGTGAATGAAAATTAAGTAATTTTAATTCAAACCATTATTAGGGATTGGTTCATCCGATATTGAGTTTAAAAAAGCAATCATATTTGCTCTATCTTTAATTTTTCTTAATCCTGCAAAGGACATTTTATTGCCAGGAGCATACTTCTTTGGACTTTTGAGCCACATATTTAAATCCTGTATAGTCCAGCTACCTCCAATAGATGATAAGCCGTTGGAATAAGAATAACCTTCAATACTTGCCTTTGGTGCATTTACAATATTCCAAAGTGTAGGTCCGACTCCATTAGGTCCTCCGCTCTTTAAACTATGACATGCCGTACATTTTTTAGATAATTTTAATCCAGCCTCAACAGATGCAAGTGCTAACTCTTCTTCAAAGGTAAGCTTTGGTTTTTCTACAACTACAACTTTTTCAACTGAAAGCTCAGTTTCTTCTTCATTAACTTTAGCCATTGATAAGTTTTCTGAGGATGGCATAATTTGCATAAATGAAGAAATTTCAGATTTAGTTTGCTCTATTTTTCTCTTTAATTCTTCTCTACCCATAACAGAATGGGAGAGCGCTTCTTTTGTTAACTTCAAGTCATTATTTAGTTTTTGAAGATACTCAGAGGCAGCATCAGCAGAGGTTANGTATGAAAGCTCATTTAATTTAACTTCCTGTTCATTTATCAAATCTAATAATTCTTTTCTTCCAACAACTGTATGTGTAAGAATTTTTTTATTTTCATCTAATGAGGATTGAGTGTTGAAAAAATCTTCTCTCAGTTTATTAAATTTTGCAGTTGAAACAGTTGAAAGATTATCAATAACTTTTTCTAAAAATATAGAATTACTTATTGATGATAATGATCCAATTACTAAAAAAGTAAAAATACCAGCAAAAATGANTTTAATTATTTGATTTAGATTCATAGTTTATTTCCAGCGGCATCTGTATAGCATTTTTTAAAAATTTTGCTAGAAAAAATTCTTTTTTTTAAATTTTTATCTGTAGCCTTATTAAGGCATATAATATTAGAATAAGGCATGGAGAATTTAATAATAATACCCGCCCGCTTAGAGTCATCAAGGTTACCAAATAAACCTTTAGCTAAAATTGCAGATTTGCCAATGATTGTTCATGTGATGAATAGGGCAATTGAGTCAAAATGTGGTGATGTTGTTGTTGCAACCCCTAATCAAGAAATATTTGATACAGTAAGCCTGTATAATGGAACTGCAGTAATGACTAAATTTTCTCATGAGTCTGGATCAGATAGAATTTTTGAGGCTTTAGAAAAATATGACAAAAATAATAAATATAATAAAGTTATTAATCTTCAAGGTGATCTTCCTAATATCAACCCCTCATTAATTAATAAAGCTTTCAATTTATTGGTAGAAAATATAGATGCCGATATATCAACCCTTTGTAGTCCAATTATTGATAAAAAAGAATTTGAGAACCCAAATGTTGTAAAAGCTTATATTGGAAGTTCAACAAAGCCAATTTATGCAAAAGATTTTGTGAGAATGCCAGGCTCTTACGATCATAATAAGCTTTATCATCATTTAGGTATTTATGGTTATAAAAGAGAGTCGTTAAAAAAATTTATAAACATAAACCAATCTTTAAGAGAAAAGGAATTTAAACTAGAACAACTTAGAGCCCTTGATAATGATATGAAAATAGTTATTGATTTCATTGATGAGATACCTATTGGTGTTGATACTGAAGAAGATTTATATAATGTAAGAAAAGAGCTTGAGTGATTAATATGAAAAAAACAATTGCCTATCAAGGAGAGCCAGGTGCTAATTCTCATATAGCGTGTGATCTTTATGATAAAAATTTAGAACCAGTTGCCTGCCGGACCTTCGATCAAGTTTTCAATAATGTCATTAATAAAAAAAATGATTATGCTATGATACCTATTGAAAACTCTATAGCAGGTCGTGTTGCAGATATTCATCGGCTTATGCCCACGTCTGGTTTAAA
>NYSO01000009.1 GCA_002683015.1 Rhodobiaceae bacterium | reverse complement strand
AGCGGTAAGGCAGCGGGTTTTGATCCCGCGATGCGTAGGTTCGAATCCTACCGCCCCAGCCAAATTATTATTAATAATTTAGAAACTTTTTTATTATGCATATTGCCTGGTTTAAGAGGGATTTAAGGATTTGGGATAATGAAGCTTTTACAAATGCCTGTAAAAGCCAATACGTAATGCCTCTTTATATTATTGAACCAGACTTATGGAAACAAGATGATTTAAGTTATAGACAGTATGTTTTTTTAAGAGATTGCCTAAAAGATTTGAATAGAGAATTAGAAAAAATAGGACAGAGATTAATAATAAAAACCGGGGATGCTTTAGAAATATTTAACGATATTAATTCCCAATATGGAATTAAAGAAATTTGGTCGCATCAGGAAACTTGGAATTATTGGACTTATAAAAGGGATCTTAAGCTCAAGGATTGGTTTAAACTTAACAATATTAAATGGAATGAAGTAACACAGAATGGGGTTGTCAGAGGCTTAAAAAACAGAGATGGTTGGTCAAAAGAGTGGCAAAAAAGAATGAATATATTGCCATATGAGCCGCCAAAAAAAATAAAAGATCATAAATTTAATTCTGAAACCATACCCTTACCAAAACAGCTGAGTCTTAATAATGATGGTATTGAAATATTCCAAAAAGGTGGAAGAAGTGAGGGTTTGGAGCTCCTAAAGAGTTTTTTAAATAAAAGAGGAAAAAATTATTCAAAGGAAATGTCCTCTCCTTTGACTGCATATAGAAGCTCTTCAAGACTATCAACTCACATAGCCTTTGGAACTTTATCTATTAAGGAAATTATCCAGCAAACAACGAATAGAAAGAAAGAAATACAAAAACTATCAAATGTAGAAAAAAATAATTGGCCTAGATCAATAAGTACTTTTTCAAGTAGGTTAAGATGGCATTGTCACTTTATACAGAAGCTTGAAGACGAACCTGATATTGAATTTAAAAATATGCACTCTTCTTACAACAAATTAAGAAATGAGTCAGATTACGACTTTTTTTTTGAGAGTTGGAAAAAAGGGTTAACAGGCTACCCGATGGTAGACGCATGTATGCGATCACTTATAAGAACTGGTTGGCTTAATTTTAGAATGAGAGCAATGTTGATGAGTTTTGCGAGTTATCATCTTTGGCTTCCTTGGCAAATAACATCTAAATACCTCGCATCTTTATTTACTGATTATGAGCCAGGGATTCATTATGCCCAATCTCAAATGCAATCAGGAACTACTGGTATTAATGCTATAAGAATTTACAATCCTATAAAGCAAGGTATTGATCATGATCCAGATGGTGTATTTATAAAGAAATGGTTACCTGAATTAAGAAATGTACCGAAAAAATATATTCATAAGCCTTGGGAAGATATTGATTATATCAAAGAATATAATCCTCCAATAGTTGAAGAGCTAGAAGCAAGAAAGGCTGCTGCAAGTAAAATATATAAATTACGTAAGGAAAAATCTCACAAAATTGAATCAAGTAAAGTTTATATTAAACATGGAAGCAGAAAGGCTAGAATAAAAAAAGTGAAAAAACAGATTAAAATCAAAAAAGTTGAAATTCAAAAAAATCTTTTTTAATTATCTTATTTGTTAAATATAATTTTTAAATAAAATATATACTTTTAATTATATTTAATTATTTTACTTTCATGACAAAAAAAGCACTTATCACGGGAATTACTGGACAAGATGGAGCATATCTAGCTGAATTCTTAATTAGAAAAGGCTATAAAGTGTATGGTGCTGTAAGAAGAACATCATCAGTTAACACTTCTCGTTTATCTTACATCGGTGTTTTGGATAAAATAGAAATTGTTTCAATGGATATTGCAGAAATTTCCAATATTCAAAGATTAATTGAAAGGATAGAACCAGATGAAATTTATAATCTTGCAGCTCAAAGTTTTGTTAAAACCTCATATGAACAGCCCATATATACATCTGATATTGATGGTATAGGTGTAACAAGACTACTAGAAACAATAAGAAATTTGGGGGGTAAACCAAAATTCTATCAAGCCTCAACATCAGAAATGTTTGGAAAGGTTCACGAAAGTCCTCAAAATGAAAAAACACCCTTTTACCCAAGAAGTCCTTATGGAATTGCAAAACTTTACTCCCATTGGATGACTATTAATTACCGGGAAGCATGGAATATACATGCATGTTCTGGAATTTTATTTAACCATGAATCACCTTTACGTGGCACAGAATTTGTTACTCGTAAAATTTCTCAAGGAATGGCTCAAATAGCCTTAAAAAAAATTAAAAAAATTAATTTGGGTAATTTAAATGCTGAGCGTGATTGGGGTTTTGCAGGAGATTATGTTGAAGCAATGTGGTTGATGCTTCAAAAAGACAAACCTGATGACTATGTAATTGCTACTGGCGAAACTCATAGTGTTAGAGATTTTGTTCAGGTTGCAGCAAATTCTATTGATATAGATATTGAATGGGATAATGAAGGTAATAACGAGATTGGAATTTGTAAAAAAACCGGTAGCACAATTATTTCTGTTGATAAACAATATACTAGACCATCTGAAACAGATCATCTTCTAGGAGATGCATCTAAAGCAAAAGAAAATCTTGGTTGGAAACCATCTGTTAATTTTCAATCCCTTGTAAAGATGATGGTAGAGCATGATTTGAAAAGGATTGAGGATAATAATTTCTGGTTTTAATTGTTATTTTTTTTGAATCATTTCATCAAAAGCTTGATTGTATTCTTTTTCAATTTTACCAACAAGGCTCCCTACCGATGGAGCATCTTTGATACCACCGATGCCTTGACCGGATCCCCAAATATCTTTCCAAGCCTTTTGTTTTGTATTTCCACCAGATCCAAAATTCATTTTTGTTTTATCAGCACTTGGTAAGTTATCAGGATCTAAACCAGCTTTAGCAATTGATGGTTTAAGGTAATTACCATTAACACCAGTAAAAAGTGAGGAATAAACGATGTCATCTGCTGAAGATTCAATTAACATATCTTTATATCCTTGATCGGCATTAGCTTCTTCGGTTGCAATGAATCTTGTACCAATATAAGCAAGATCTGCCCCCATTGCTAAAGCACCGGCTATGGAGTGACCATCGCCAATTGAACCAGATAATAATATTGTTCCATCAAACCATTCTTTTATTTCTCGTACAAGAGAGAAGGGAGATAAACTTCCGGCATGACCGCCAGCTCCTGCACAAACTAAAATAAGTCCATCAACACCTTGTTCTGCAGCTTTTTTTGCGTGTTTTACATTAATAACATCATGAAAAACAACACCTCCATAGCTATGAGCAGCCTGTACTATTTCAAGCGGAGGTCTTAGGCTTGTAATAATGATAGGAACTTCGTGCTCAACACATGTTTGCATATCTTCCATCAATCTATCATTAGATGCATGACAAATTTGATTAACAGCAAAAGGAGCAGATGGTGACTCAGGNTTTTTTTCATCATGCTCCGCCAGTTCTTCTTTTATTCTTGTCAACCAATCGCCAAGCATACTTTGTGGCCTTGCATTAAGGGCTGGAAATGATCCAACAATACCAGCNTTACATTGNGCAATAACTAACTCTGGTCCAGAGACTATAAATAGAGGTGCTCCCACAACTGGAAGTCTTAATTTTCCATCTAAATTTGATACTAGTGCCATTGTTNAATCTCCTAAATTTTTTTTTGCATAATAATCATTAATTTAATAATTGAAACATTCTTTTTTTGATTAGATAATATTAATGTGAAATATAAAAAAATAAATAATAAATCAAATTTAGGTATCGAAATATATGATTTTAAAATAGATAATCATTGNTCTCNAAAATATNTAGANGAACTAAGAAACCTTTGGNTAGAAAATTCTATATTAATTTTTAAAAATTTAATGCTAGATCATAATCAATTTGAANGATTTGGTTTATTGTTCGGTGAATTTGGTGATGATCCATATATTGAGTCGATAAAAAATCATCCAAATATTATTGAAGTTAAAAGAGANGCTAATGAAAAAGCTCCTCCATTTGGTGGCTCATGGCATTCAGATTGGTCTTTTCAAGAAAATCCTCCCTCAGCAACACTCCTTCATTCAAANATAATACCACCAATTGGAGGTGAAACATTATTTNTAAATACTCAAAAAGCATATGATGATTTATCANCATCAATGAAAAATAAAATAAATAGCCTTNNGGTTATTCACAGTGCAGCTAGACCNTATGCTGATGATGGATTTTATGCNNTAGAAAAAGATAAAGACAGGTCAATGAAAATAAAACCTTCAAAAAAGGCTAAAGATATTTTTTTGCATCCACTGGTAAGAACTCACCCTGAAACTAATAGAAAGTCACTTTTTATAAACCCAGTATATACTATAGCAATTGATGGTCTTCATGATGATGAGTCTAAACTATTGTTAAATGAATTATTTAATCATATGGAAAAAGAGACTTATATATATAAGCATTTATGGGAGCCTAATATGCTAGTAATGTGGGATAACAGATCGGTTAATCATTGTGCCCAAGGAGGTTACGAGGGCTACAAAAGACTTTTGCATAGAATTACTTTAGCTGGAGAAAGACCTTTTAATTAAATTATTTCTCCATAAAATAAATGCATAAATAAATGCTGTTTCTTTAATTTGATTATATCTTCCAGCCATTCCACCATGACCTGCTTCGGTATACGTTTTTAAAAATATTGGATTATCATTAATCTTTTTACTTCTTAGTTTTGCGATCCATTTAGTTGCCTCCCAATAGGTAACTCTCGGATCTGTCAATCCTGATGTTGCGAGTATAGTAGGATAATTTTGTTCTTTTATATTATCATATGGTGAATAAGAGCCAATATAATCAAAATCACTTTTATTTTTAATTGGNTTTCCCCATTCTTCCCANTCCGGAGGAGTCAATGGAAGGGTATCATCAAGAATGGTATTTAAAACATCAACGAATGGTACTTCAGCAACAGCGCAATGAAAGGTATCAGGGCTTATATTTATAGAAGCCCCTATTAAAAGACCACCAGCACTTCCTCCATGGATTGTAATATTTTCTGAAATATTCTCTTTTTTTAAAAACTCAGCACACGTAATAAAATCTTTAAAACTATTTAGCTTATTTTTCTTTTTTCCATCCTCATACCATTTTTTTCCTTTTTCCATTCCACCTCTTATGTGAGCAATTGCATATACCATCCCTCTATCAATTAGAGAAAGTCTGGATACCGAGAAACTTGGGGATATTGAAATTCCATAAGACCCATATCCGTATAGTAAAGTTGGTGCATTCTTTGGTGTATCTTTTCGCTTTATAATAGATATAGGAATTTTTTCTCCATCATGAGAAATTGCATAAACTCTCTCTAAATTATAGTTTTTTTCATTATGCCCAGATGGGATTTGTTGTTTTTTTATTATTCTTTTTTTTTGCTCTTTTAATTTATAATCATAAGTCAAAAGTGGTGTTGCCATTGAAGAATAATATATTTTAATTTTATTTGATTGATATTCACAACCCTCAAAAAAATCTAGATCGTAAATTTCTTCATCAAATTTTATAATATTTTTTTTCTTATTTTTTTTATTTATAACAACTATTCTAGGTAATCCATTTTCAAGCTCTTGAACAATAATATATTGAGCTAGGCAGGAGAAATTAGTAATTAGTGTTCCTTCTTTATAAGGTAAAAAATCAATCCAATTTTTTTTATTTAATTCATTTTCATTTGTTTCCATTAATTTGAAATCGATTGCATTATCTTTATTTGTGAGTATTAAGAATCTTGAGTTTTCTTGATCATGCTCGATACTATATTCAATAGTTTTTTTTCTTTTAGCTATTAACTTTAACTTTTTATTTTTTTCTTCTTGGTTAATTATTCTTACTTCACTTGTTTCATGATTATGAATGTTAAGAACTAGGTATTTTTTGCTTAACGTTTCGCTTATATTCAAGAAATAGCCAGAGTCCTTTTCATTGTATATTTCTATATCTTTATTTTGATGAGTTCCAAGTAAATGAAAATATAAACTTGATGGCCTGTGGTTTTTATCCATTTTGATATAATAAAATCCATCATTATTTAACGACCATACAATACTACCATCAGTATCTTTAATATTATCCTTTAAGTNTTTTCTTNNACTTAG
The DNA here is from genome assembly GCA_002683015.1 of Rhodobiaceae bacterium. Classification (GTDB taxonomy): domain Bacteria; phylum Pseudomonadota; class Alphaproteobacteria; order MED-G09; family MED-G09; genus MED-G09. Next base: position 6,284 of record NYSO01000009.1, on the reverse strand, counting down.
ATCTTTGACTCTTATTTGATAAAATTCTGATCCTTTATTATCAAAACTCCANGCTAAAAGACTATGATTGCTNGAGTTAAANGCTCCACCGGGNTTAAAGTATTTATAAGGTTTACTCTCTTTATTCCAATCATGATAAACAGNACTTTTTTTTCNTGAGGAATTAGATTTATANCGCCTTAAAATAGAGTATTCTTTATTTTTTTTNGTTTCTGAGTAATAAAACCAGTTACCATCTTTTTCTGGTATTGAAGTATCTTCCTCTTTGATTTTNTTTTTAATTTCTCTGAAAATCTTTTTTTCTATTGGTTTCAAAAATGATAATTTTTTGTCAGTCCATTTNTTTTCTTCATCTATATATTTTCTTATATTTTTTTTTAAAACATTTGGTGAGTTAAGAACTTCTTGCCAATTGTTATCTCTTATCCAGTCGAAATGATCAGATAACTCTATGCCATGCACTTTTCTTTTGACGAGTTTTTTTCTCGCCTTGGGCGGATAATTTTTATTAATAGATGACATAAATTTTTATTCAAAAACTATTGATACGGTTTCTGCAATCATAGCTGGTCTATCTTGGCCTTCAATTTCAATACTGACTTCTGAAATTAGTTGTGTTCCACCTGCTTTGGGTTGAGCTTCAAGAAGTTTAGTTTTAGCTCTAACATTTGAATTGACAGGAACCATATTTGTAAACCTAACTTTATTTGTTCCATAATTAATTCCTCTAGTGACACTTTTTATTGAGCTAATTTTAGACGTTAACATTGGTACAAGAGATAAGGTTAAAAATCCATGAGCAATAGTAGGCATTCCTAATTCTGAATTAGTTCTGTCAGGATCAATGTGTATCCACTGATGATCGCCTGTAGCATCCGCAAAATCATTGATACGATCTTGATCAATAGCAAACCAATCGCTTACACCTATTTCCTGGCCAACACATTCTTTCATTTCTTCAACATTATTAAAAATTCTCATAATTTTCTCCTAAATTATACAATCTTAGTATCCTTTTTACCCCAATAACGGTCTTTTAAAAGTCTTTTATAAAGCTTTCCTGTAGGGTGCCTAGGAAGTTCTTTTTCAAAATCTACTGTTCTTGGGCATTTAATACTAGATAAGTTATTTTTGCAAAATTCGATAATTTCTTCNTCTAAGTCTTTTCCTATATCGTTCCAAGAAATGGGTTGAACAACCGCCTTAACTTCTTCGCCAAATTCTTGATTTGGAACCCCTATAACTGCGCAATCAAAAACTTTAGGGTGAGTTATGATTAAATCTTCTGTTTCTTGTGGATAAATATTTACTCCACCAGAAATAATCATAAAAGCTTTTCTGTCCGTAAGATAAAGATAATTATCTTCATCTAATCTTCCTATATCACCTAATGTAGTCCATTTAGAATTTTTTGGGTGCCTAGTTTCAAGAGTTTTCTTCTCATCATTGTGGTATGAAAATTCAACATCACTCTCAAACCATATAGTCCCCTCCGATCCAACTGAAAGTTCATTTCCCTCTTCATCACAAATGTGAGGTATACCAAAAATTGGTTTGCCTACAGTACCAATATGACTAAGCCATTCTTTGGAATTACAGGCAAAAAAGCCATTACCTTCGGATCCAGCATAAAATTCATTAATGATTTCTCCCCACCATTCTATCATCATTTTTTTTATTTCAATAGGACAAGGAGCTGCTGCATGAATTGCACACTCATGTGTTGATAGATCATATTTCATTCTTACTTCTTCTGGTAATTTACACATTCTAACAAACATTGTAGGAACCCATTGGCTCATATTAATTTTATATTTTTCAATAAAAGATAGAGACATTTCAGCATCAAAATTTTCCATTATAATATTNGTGCCTCCAAGATAGTTTACTCTCATCGTAAATCTTAAAGGTGCCGCATGATACAATGGAGCCGGTGATAAGTATTTTGTATTTTCATTGATATCATAGAGCGGAGCAATAACAGACATTAGTGCATCAGATTGATCAATAGGAATATGTTTTAAAGGAACTCTTATACCTTTTGGTTTTCCTGTAGTTCCGGATGAGTAAAGCATATCTTGTCCCATTTCTTCATCTGTTACAGGAGTTTTTGGAAGATCTTTAATGGCATCTTCAAACGATTGCCAGCCTTTCTCTGTNCCATCAACCATATAATGATGTGCTGTATTTTTTGTTAATTCATAAATTTCATTGGCAACATTTTTTAAATATTTTGATGCGATTAAAAATTTAGAGTTACAGTCATCATGAATATACTTAACTTCACCTGCAGTAAGTTTCGATGATATTGGTGTAAAATATAAACCAGACCTTTGTGCAGCCCAACAAATTTCAAGGAATCTAGAGTTATTTTCCATAAAGATTGAAATCCCATCTCCTATTTTTAAACCTTTTTGTCTAAATAAATGTGCTATTTGATTTGATCTTTCATCAAGCTCTTTATAGGTGGTGACTTTTCCTGATGATGCCATTATTAATGCAGGTTTATTAGGATTTTTCTTAGCGTGAATATATGGGTGCATTTAATTCCTCTTTTTTTAAATTTAATTATTTAAAAATTATATTATTATTAATGCAATATTTATTTATTAAATAAAAATCCTCTAGGAGATAAAAATGAATTATGAAGCAATATTATATGAAGTTAAAGATAACATTTTAACTATTACATTAAACCGTCCTGAAAAATTAAATGCTTTTAATTTTAATATGCAGAGCGATTTGATTGATGCAATTGATAAAGCAAACAATGATGATGAAGTTAAGGCAATAATTGTTACTGGAGCAGGTAGAGGTTATTGTGCAGGTGCTGATCTATCCGCAGGAAAAGACACTTTTAATATGGAAGCACGAGATGATAGAAAAGGTGCAATCTCAGAAAATGGAGAAATTGACTGGTCTCACTCTGGTGTAAGAGATGGGGGTGGAAGGGTAACACTTAAAATGTTTGAGTGTTTAAAGCCTATAATTTCAGCTTGTAATGGCCCTGCTGTTGGAGTTGGTATAACTATGCAGTTAGCAATGGATATTCGATTGGCATCAGAGCAAGCTAAATATGGATTTGTTTTTGCTAGAAGAGGGCTTGTTCCAGAGGCATGTTCATCTTGGTTCTTGCCAAGAATTGTTGGTGTTTCAAAAGCTCTTGAGTGGATTTACTCAGGTAAAGTCTTTGGCCCAGATGAGGCTTTGGAGGGAGGATTAATAAGATCAATTCATAAACCAGAAGAATTATTACCAGCNGCGANAGAAATTGCTAGAGAAATTATTGATAATACTGCGCCAGTATCAGTAGCTTTATCAAGACAAATGATATGGAGAATGGCGGGCGCTAATCATCCAATGGATGCACATAAAATAGATAGCAGAGGAATTTTCGCAAGAGGTAGAATGTCTGACGCTAAAGAGGGTGTTCAATCGTTTCTNGATAAAAGACCTGCAGAGTTTAGTGATAGTGTCAAAAATGATATGCCCGAATACTATCCTTGGTGGGATGAGGANCAATATTCTTAATTAGGTGACTTAATCTTCCAAATATTAGTCTTTAAACTTAATATTGCTATAAAAATAATTCCTATTGAGGAAGTTATTANNATATTGGTTTGAAGGCTGTATTTTTCGATTATATTTCCTGAAATTATTGCTCCTATAGGTCCTGACGCCATAAATGCTAATGTGTATACTGACAGCATNCGACCTCGATGACTTTCAACAGCAAAGGTTTGAGTTATTGTTCTTCCCATAGCAATTACAACACCAGCTCCACAACCCCATGAAAAGATAACAAAACAAAATATATAAAAAGGCATTTCAAANTATAAAGATCCTAAAATTGGCAATCCACTTGACATGGCAATCATNAGAGCTGTCCCCCAGCGCTTTATGTCTTTTTTAATTGCTAGAATACTGTTTGAGGATAAAGTTCCCATCCAAAAGCAAGCTGAAACAATTGCAAACCCTGTNGAGCCAAATCCATATCTCTCTGTTGTAATATACGGGAGGGTAACCAAGTTGTTTCCCATAAAACATAATCCTACCATTATCATAGATAAGGAAACTGGATAGATTTCTTTAGAATTCTTGACCTCGATAAATGCTTCAATCATTTCATCTTTAATCTTTTTTAATTTGAAGGGCTCTTTTTTAAAGGATGGTTTTGGAAGTTTTAAAGAAAAATAAGCACCTATTATAAGTGAAAATCCTTGAGCAATAATTAATGGGAATACTCCTAAATTATCTGCCAATCCTCCTACAGACATTCCTATAAGTTGAAAACCAAATTGAGTAATCATTGCAATTGTAACAGTTCTTTGTATTTCACCTTGAGAGATTGATGTTAAAAGAGACTCTCTTGATGGTAATGCAAATGCCGATGCACACCCCATAATCAGGCCATAAAAGATCATGAGTTCATAGCTTAGAAAATTAAAATAAATTGCAAATAAAATTAGAAATAATGGCATCGTTGCTAATAAATGAACAAAACATAATAAAACTCTTGTGTCAGTTCTATCAGCTATAGTCCCTCCAAGGACNATCAAAAAAATAGATGGAGCTAATAATGAAACTTGAGCAAGGCCATAATTTGAAGGAGAAACTTCTAGCATTAATATTAAAANTGTNGGAAANAGAACTATTTGTAGACCTTGAGAAAGATACCAAGATGCCTGTCCAATCATATAGAAAAAAAGACTATTTAATGGTGACGTTTTTGCAGATAATTGTTTCATAAGGAATAACTAAATTCTTTTTTTTGCTTCGCTAAAAACTCTATTTATCATTGCAGTTAAACCATTTGATCTTTGTTGTGAAATATTTTCCTCTAGATTTAGTTTTTTTAGTTCACTCATTGGATCAATCTCTAAAATTTCTGAAGGTGTTTTTTCTGAAAATAGAGCAAATATTATGGCTATCAAACCTTTTACAATGTAAGCATCTGAGTCACCTTTAAATTTTAAGATTGTTTTTCCTTGTTTGATATTTTCTTCTACAACTAGCCAAACTTGACTGGCGCAGCCTTCAACTTTGTTATCATCGTTATAATCATTACTTTTTAAAGCTGCTAAAGAACCCCCCATATCAATAATGTACTTATACTTATCTTCCCAATTCTCTAAAAATTCAAAGTCATCTATAATATTATTAAAACTCATTATTTTCTTTTTTACTCTTCAGCAATTTTAACTAACATTTTTCCAAAGTTTTCACCTTTGAATAATTTTAGAAATGCACTTGGGGCAGACTCAATACCTTCATCAATTGTTTCTTTCCATTTCATCTTGTCATTTTCTATCCAATTTTTCATATCATTTAAGAAATTATTTGAAAGGTCATAATGGCTTGAAACAACAAATCCCTGAATTTTTAGAGATTTAACAATTGCTGCCATTAGATTATTTGGCCCCGGTCTTGGATTGGTATCATTGTATTGTTCAATCATTCCACACAAAGCAATTCTTCCATTAAGATTCATTACGCTCAAAGCGGCTTCTAAATGAGATCCACCGACATTTTCAAAATATACATCGACACCATTGGAGCAAGCACCATGTATTGATTTAGTTAGATGATCTGTGGTTTTGTAATTAATGGCTTTATCAATTCCAAGTTCATTTTCAAGAAAATGACATTTTTCATCAGATCCAGCAGTGCCGTAGACTTTACAACCTTTTGCTTTAGCTATTTGACACGCTACTGTTCCTACAGCACCAGCTGCGGCCGAAACTAATACATTATCCCCTTCTTTAAGTTCGCCAATTCTTAATAAACCTACATATGCTGTCATTCCTGGCATTCCAAGAGTGCCTAGGTATGCTTGTAAAGGTCCTATATCTGGATTAACTTTACTTAAAGAATTTGCTTTAGAAGAAAAATACTCTCTCCAACCAAGGTTAGAGTTAACATAATCTCCCTTTTTAAAATCTGGAGAATTTGATTCAATAACTACTCCTATTGCCCCACCTTCAAGAGTTTTGCCCACTCCAAATGGAGGGACATAGCTTTTCCTATCAATCATTCTACCGCGCATATAAGGATCAACTGACATCCATAAATTTTTAACAAGTACTTCATCCTCTTGTATTGCATTGATTTCATTTTCTACAAGTTGAAAATTTTCACTTTTTGGTTCTCCGTCTGGTCTAGAAAATAGATGGATTTCTTTACTGATAATTTTGCTCATTTTAATCTCATTTTATTAATATTTTATGTAATCTCTTTTGATATATTACATATAGTCAATTAAGATACCAATCTTTAAGTTGTTC
>NYSO01000054.1 GCA_002683015.1 Rhodobiaceae bacterium | reverse complement strand
AAACTTATATTATATTTATATGAATAATTAACTCTTATTTAGAATGTTTAAAATTATAAAAAACTTTAATTGGATTATTTTATCTTCATTTTTATGTATTTTTATGGGGATAGTAACATTTTTAACCTTTATAAACGAAGGTTTTATTACCTTATCCGATCAGAATTTACAAAGATTGCTTATAATTGATATAATTCTTTTATTAATATTTTTTACCTTAATTTTTAAAAATTTTTATAGGTTTTATTATACAGGAAAAAAAAATAAAACTGGTTATCAAACTAATCTAAAATATATATCTATATTTTCACTCTTTACTTTAATTCCTTCTTTAGTTGTAGCTATCTTTTCATTATTTATTTTTAATTTCGGAATTCAAAAATATTTTGATAAACAAATTACCAATGCAGTTAATAACTCCTATGATGTTGCAAAAAACTATTTAAAAGAAAGTAAGAAAAATGTTGAGTCTGACGTGATCTTAATGGGCGTTGGTTTAAATAGGGCCTCAAATTTATACTACTCTAATCCAAAAAGATTTATGGAAATAATGCGTGCAGAAAAATTTTTAAGAAGAATTGATGATGTTTATTTAATTGATAGCTTAGGTAATATTTTAATGTCAAACGTAAGAGATATTAATGAAGAATTTATAATTCCAGCTGACGATGATTACGACCGATCTTTGGAAGGAAAGCCAGTTTTTATTTCCAATAATTTAGTGAATAAAACAACAGTGATGATAAAACTCACATCACTTGTTGATACATACCTATATATTTCAAGAAATATTGACCCTGAAATTTTAAGATATTTAAATGAAACAGAACAAGCTGTAAGTTTTTATTATTCAGTTGAAAATAGTCAAACTGGAATAAAGGTAACCTTTGCTATAATATATGTTATAGTAGTTACACTTTTATTATTTTTGTCAACTTCAATAGCAATTACTTTTGCTTCAAGATTAACGAAACCAATTATAAATTTAATTAAAGCTTCTGACTCTATTAGTAAAGGAGCCCTCGATGTAAAAGTTCCAAATATTGAGGCGGATGAGGAGTTTAGAAATCTTAATCATAATTTCAATCTTATGATTGATAGATTAAAAAAACAGCAAGATAAGTTACTTATTACTGAAAGATATGAAGCTTGGGAAACTGTGGCTAGAAAACTTGCACATGAAATTAAAAATCCTTTGACACCAATTCAACTATCAATAGATCGCTTAAGAGAAAAATATTCTTCAAAAATAGAGTCTGGTAGTGTTGAATTTGAAAAGTATTTGCAAACAATAAATAGACAAATTAAAGATATTGAAACTTTAGTTAATGAATTTTCTAGCTTTGCAAGAATGCCAAGGCCTATATTTAAAAAGATAAATATCGTTGATGTTATTAAAAGATCTACAGATTTTGTAAAAATGTCTTCAAAAAATGAAATAAACTTTCATTCAAAAAATAAAGAATATTTTATTAATGGCGATGCAGACCAGCTTCATAGAGTTTTTATTAATTTGATTAAAAATTCTGAAGAATCTTTTTTAGATTTAATGAAAAAAACCCCTAATTTTAAGGGCAAAATTAACATAGAAATAATTAGCAATAATGACTATATAGTGATTAATATAATTGATAACGGCACAGGTATAACAGATACAAAAAAAGTAATGACGCCTTATTTCACCACTAAGTTAAAAGGAACAGGTTTAGGTTTACCAATTGTAAATAAAATTATAAATGAACATTTAGGAGAATTTTCAATTAAAAATAACAATCAGGATAAAGGAGTGAAAGTAGAAATCACTTTTCCAAAATAAATGCATAAAGATATTTTAGTTATCGACGACAACCCCGATATACGATTTTTAATTTGTAATATTTTAAAAGAACAACATTTTAATGTTCGTTCAGCAGCTAATTTTGATCAAGCTGTTTTAGAAATAAATAAAAAATTACCTGATCTAGCTATAATAGACATTAAATTAGATAAAACTGACAAAGATGGTATTGATCTTTTAAAACAAATTATAAGTAAAAATAAATCTGTACCAATTATCATGATCTCGGGTCATGCAACTGTTCAAATTGCAGTAGAAGCAATAAGATTAGGAGCATATGAATTTATTGAAAAACCTTTTTCTGCTGAAAAAATAATTAATTACGTTAAAAGAGCTTTGGAAAATATTTCTTTAAAACTTGAAAAAGATATTATTGAAAATAAACTTTTTCATTCATTTGAATTAATTGGTAAAAGTCCATCTATTTTAAAGATAAAAAAAACTATTGAAAAATTAGCTTCCTCTGAAAGTAGAATTTTAATTTCTGGTCCAACTGGATCTGGCAAAGAGTTAATTGCTAGAAAAATATACAAAAATTCTGGAAGATCACAAGAACCTTTTGTAATTCTTAATGCGGCCTTACTGAAAGAAAAAACTTATGAAAAAGAACTTTTTGGGGAAGAATTTGATGATGGTAATATTTCATACGGAGCTTTAGAGAGATCAAATAAAGGAACTTTACTTATTGATGAGGTTTCTGAAATCCCTTTTGAAACTCAGGCCAATGTTTTAAGAGTTCTTATTGATCAAAAATTTAAGAGATTGAATGGAAGTAAATATATAAATGTAAATATAAGGTTACTCTCTTCTACATCGAAAAATCTTAAAGAATTAGTCGAAGCAAATAAGTTTAGAGAAGATCTTTATCATCGACTGAATGTAGTACCGATAGAGTCAACACCTTTAGCATCTAGAACAGAAGACATACCGTTATTAATTGAATATTTTAAAGCAAAGCTCTCTGAAATTAATGGAGTTCAACAACCAAAAATTGATATTAAAAATGACAATCTATATACTTACAATTGGCCAGGAAATGTTCGAGAGTTAAGAAATCTAGTTGAAAGAGTGACTATTTTAGCAGCGAATGAATCAAGAGAGAATATAAATAAATTATTAGAAGATATTTTAGGATCTTCTTTATCAGCGGATAATGATCGATCTTTGTTAGAAAAATCTTTTTCTTCACCTTTAAAAGAAGCCAGAGAACATTTCGAAAAAGAATATTTAATTACTCAATTAAAAAAAAATCATGGAAATATTTCTAAAACTGCTGATTTCATTGGTATGGAAAGATCTGCTCTTCATCGAAAACTTAAATCTTTAGGAATTAAAGGTATAAATTAAAATGAATATAATAATATGTGGAGCCGGCAAAGTTGGCTTTTCAATAAGCAAACAATTATCTGCTCAAGGACATTCAGTAACAGTCATAGATCAATCTTCGGAGGATATTAAAAAGATCAATGATACCCAAGATGTGAAAGGTATTGTCGGAAGAGCTACTCTACCCTCAGTTCTTGAAAATGCAGGAGCCGAGGAAGCAGATATGGTTATAGCAGTGACAAAAAATGACGAAACAAACATGATAGTTTGTCAATTAGCCAGCTCTTTATTTAATGTTTCAAAAAAAATCGCTAGAATAAGAACAAAAGATTTTTTAGAAGGCAAATGGAATAAAATTTATAATAAATCAAATATACCTATAGATGTAATTATATCACCAGAGCTAGAAGTTGCTAAATCTTTGTTTAGAAGGTTAGAGGCTCCTGGCGCTCTCGATAATGTGCCTTTTGGAAATAATAAAGTTAAAATGTTAGAAATTTCTATTGAAAAAAATTGTCCAATTAAAAATATACCTTTAAAAGATCTAACAAAAAAATTCCCCGACTTTAAAGCAAATATACTTGGAGCACTAAGAAAAGAAAAATTTATCTATTTAAAAAAAAATGATGAAATATTCGAAAATGACAATATTTATGTAGTTATAAGCAGCGACCAACTTAATAAAATCTTGAAGGCATTTGGACACGAAGAAAAAATTTCAAAAAATATTTTGATAATTGGTGGTGGAAACATAGGATTGAATTTAGCAAAGATGCTTGAGGCAAACTTTGAGGACTCAAGGGTAAAAATTATTGAAAAAAACAAGTCTAGAGCTGAAGAAATTGCTAGTGAGTTATCTTCATCAATAGTAATTAACGGAGATGGTCTTGATGAAGAAATACTTAAAGAAGCTAATTTAGATGGCTCAGAAACAGTATTAGCTTTAACTAATGATGATGAAAATAATATGATGGCTTGTGTGTTAGCTGAAAAAACAGGTTTAAAAAAAAGGACTATAGCTATAGTAAACAAAACTAATTACAATTTATTGCAAGACTCACTCAATATTGATGACTTGGTTGATCCAAGAATGACAACAGTTTCAAGAATAATGGAACACGTTCATAGAGGGACTATTGGAACAGTTTATTCACTTCTTGATGGTGAATATGAATTTATTGAAGCAAAAATTTTAGAAAAATCTGAACTTTTAAACAAAACAATTAAAGACTCTAATTTTCCAGAAGACATAAGAATAGGAGCTATCGTTAGAAAAGAAACTGTAATAATACCAAAATCAAATTTTACTTTTGAAAAAGGAGACCTGGTTGTTTTTTTAGCAAAAAGAGAACAATTAAAAGAAGTTGAAAGTATTTTTAGTGTTAGCTCAATCTAAAAATGAATTTTAAAGGTATAACTTACTATTTAGGATTATTTTGTTTTCCAGTTGGAATTTTAGCATTTATAAACATTTTATATTCTTCGTACTTTGATTACTTTTTAAGTATAAACTCGTATATTATAACTTTGTTAATATCTGTAATTACTGGAGTTGCTTTATTGTTATTTAGCAAAGAATCCAAAAAAAATATAAGCTTTTTAGATCAATTAGTTTTAATTGTTTTGGTTTATTTTTTAATTGCACTACTAATTAGTATTCCATTATATTTAAGCAATAACCAGGTTACTTTTATTAACGCAGTATTTGAGTCAATATCAGGTTTAACGGGAACTGGTTTTTCAGTTTTCGAAAATATAAAATATCTTGACCCAACTCTGATACTTTGGCGCTCATCTTCTCAATGGATAGGTGGACTATATTTTTTATTTTTTTTAATTTTAATTTTTTCAAATAATAAGTTTAATTTTAAAATGAACAATTTGACATTTTCTAGTGATGGAGGAATAAATTTTGAAGCAAATGTAAAAGGACTTTTATCAAAAATTTTTATAATTTATTCATCATTAAGTTTAATAATATTTTTATTATTAAATTTTGTAGAAATTAGATTATTTAATTCTTTAAATTTAAGTATGAGTATGATTTCTACTGGCGGTTTTTTACCCACTAATTCACTTAATAATATAATTAAAACTAATCCACAAAAATTAGTCTTTATATTTGCTTTATTAATTTCAATTTTAAATTTTTTTTTAATTTTAAATATTTCTCAAAAAAAAGTTGTTTTGCGCGATCACAAAGAAGATTTTTATTTGATAATTTTTTCTATTATTTTTATTTTTCTAATATACTTTAACAATTATAGTGGATTAGATATAGTTATAAGTGTTCTTAGTAGTTTAGGTAATTCTGGATTATCATTAATTAATTCTAATAATAATTTAAGTTTATATTTTATTTTATTAACAATTATTGGAGGTTCCTTAATTTCAAATACCTCAGGTATAAAATTAATAAGAATTTATATTCTTTTAAAAACTTCTTCTTCAGAAATACTTAAGTTAATAAGCCCCAATAGTGTAATAAATAAAAATATATTTAACTCAGAAAGAAAAATAACAAATGAAAATATAAGAATATCTTTTCTAATTTTTATATCTTTTTTTATAAGCTTGTTTATTCTTTCAGGAATTTTAATTGTAGATAAAATTGATTTCGAACAATCTTTTAAACTTTCAATATTAACAATTACAAATACCACTTTTTCTGGAATGTTTGGGATTGAACAGATGAATTTTGCTAATTTACTAACAACTTCAAAATTAAGTTTGATTATTTTTATGATTATTGGAAAAATTGAGCTAATATCAGTTTTTTTAATTTTCAAAAAGATATTTTATAAAGATTAATATGTCTAAAATTGTAATTATTGGAGCTGGCGCAATGGGTTCTGCTTTTTCATTTCCTTGTATTGATAACAACCACGACACAACTATTGTTGGAACTCATTTGGAAAATGAATTTATCGAGAATTTAAGAAAAAATAAAAATTTACACCCGACACTAAATGTTCTTCTTCCTGAGAAAGTTAATATTTTTAAATTTGATAAATTTAAAGATATTTTCAAATCAAAAGTTGACTTAATCGTATTAGGAATAAGTTCAAAAGGAATTGAGTGGGTTTCTGAACAATTAAACTTAATAGCTAAAAACAAAAAACTGCCTAATATTCTTATGTTAACTAAAGGTCTTAGTATTTATGAAAATAAATATGAATTATTGGTTAATAAACTTAAAAGGTTATTAAAATCAAAAGGAATAACCCATGTTAACATTTCAGCAATAGGAGGCCCTTGTTTAGCCGCAGGTTTGGCTAACAGAATTCATAGTAGTGTTGTCATTGCAAATGAGGAAATTAAAACGGCTTTCGAAATATCTAATATGATTAATACAAATTATTATCACACTTCTTTGTCTGATGATCTTAACGGGGTAGAGGTCTCAGCGGCCATCAAAAATATTTTTTCTATGGCCGTGGGAGCAGCAAAAGGTATTTGTAGCAATAATGCGACTGATAAAATTCGTGAAAAAAATTATTTAAACACTGCCTCAGCACTAATCAATCAATCAATTCACGAAATGGAAATATTTGTAAAGCATCTTAATGGAAAAAAAGAAACAGTCAAAGGACTTGCGGGTTTAGGAGATCTTTATGTGAGTTCTGGTGGAGGAAGAAATGCAAAAATGGGTTCTTATATTGGAGAAGGATTGACCTTTTCTGAAGCAAAAAAAACAAAAATGCAAAAAGTAACTGTAGAGGGTGCAGATTTAGCAATTGAGATTGCAAAAAAAGTAAATGAAGATTTTGATGAAAAAAAATTGCCTTTGTTGCTAGCCATGATCAATGCAATTACTAACGATAAAAAACTAGAACTGAATTGGAACTTATTTAGATGAAAAAATTTATAATCTCTATTGATGCAGGCACTACATCAAACAGATCAATTTTATTTGATCTAAGAGGAAAACCCGTTTACTCATCTCAAAAAGAATTTACTCAATACTTCCCTAAGAGCGGATGGGTAGAACATGATCCAGATGAAATATGGAAAACAACTATCAAAACATTAAAAGATGTAATTGCTAAAGCCAAGAGACTAAGAGGAAAAATTTTAAGTATAGGGATAACAAATCAAAGAGAAACAACAGTTTTATGGGATAAAAAAACTGGAAAGACTGTTTATAAAGCAATTGTTTGGCAAGACAGAAGACAAGAAGAATTTTGTAAGAAATTAAGAAAACAAAACAAAGATACAATGATTTTTAATAAAACTGGTTTATTAATAGACTCATATTTTTCTGGAACAAAAATCAAATGGATTTTAGACAATGTTCCAAGAGCTAAACATCTAATGAGTAAAAAACAATTGTTATTTGGTACTATTGATAGCTTTTTAATTTGGAAACTTACTAAAGGTAAAGTACACGCAACTGATGCTACAAACGCTAGCAGAACTATGATTTATAACATTTCATCCAATAAATGGGATGATACTATTTTAAAACTTTTAAAAATTAAAAAACATATTCTTCCAGAAGTTAAAGATTGTGCCGACGACTATGGTTATACCAATCAAACAATAACTGGTATATCAATACCAATAAACGGTGTTGTCGGTGATCAACAGTCAGCTACGATAGGACAATGTTGTTTTGAACCAGGCTCTCTAAAAAGCACCTATGGAACAGGCGCGTTTGTTTTGCTAAATACTGGCAGTAAAAAGATTTATTCGAAAAATAGATTGTTAACTACAATTGCTTATAGAATTAATGGGAAAACAACCTATGCAATGGAAGGATCAATTTTTATCGCGGGTGCAGGCGTTCAATGGTTAAGGGATAGAATGAAGTTTTTTAAAAAAGCCCCAGACACTGAAAATATTATTAAAAAACTTAAAGATAATAATGGGATTTATTTGGTTCCTGCATTTACTGGACTTGGAGCACCACATTGGAATGCAAATTCTAGAGGCGTATTAAGTGGAATAACACGAGACACAAGTCCTGAAGAAATAGTAAGAGCTACAATAGAAGCTGTAGCTTATCAAACCTTTGATTTATTTGAAGCAATGAAACATGACGGTTTAAGACCGAAGTTAGTAAAGGTTGATGGTGGCATGGTAATGAATAACTGGTTTTCCCAGTTTTTATCAGATGTAGTTAATGTAAAAGTCCTTAGACCAAAAGTTCAAGAAACAACTGCTGCCGGAGCTGCTTTTATGGCAGGACTAAAAATTGGTGTGTTTAAATCTTTAAAAGATATTTCTAAAAATTGGCAAATAGATAAAAAATTTTCACCAAAAATGAACTCTAAAAGAAGAAATATTTTAATTAAAGGCTGGTCTACGGCAATAAAGAGAACATTAATTAATTAAATCAATCTATGGTTGTAAAAACGGAAGAAACATCTGTACAATATTGTAAGATTTTGTTTCAATTATAAAAAATAATAAACAACAACGGGGGAATTAATGTTTAAAACATTGAAAACTATAATAGCTGTTGCTGTTTCATTTTCCATACTTACTATTTCTAATGCTTTCGCAGACGGTCATATGGCTGCAATTAAGAAATGGTCTGATGGTGAGTTTAGTCTTTCAACTCTTTCATCAAAAGAGAGAGAGAAAGAACTGCAATGGTTTCATGATGCTGCAAAGCCATTCAAAGGAATGTCTATTAAAGTATTGTCAGAAACTATTCCAACTCACGAGTATGAATCAAAAGTTTTAACAAAAGCTTTTGAGGAGATAACTGGAATTAAAGTAAATCACCAGTTACTTGGAGAAGGTGACGTAGTAATGGCGGTTCAAACACAAATGCAAACTAATGTTAGTATTTATGATGCTTATATCAATGACTCAGATTTGATTGGTACTCANGCTAGAATGCAACAAGCTGTTAACTTAACGAAATGGATGGCTGGAGAAGGTAAAGATGTTACTTTACCAACTTTAGACTTGAATGATTTCATTGGTAAACAGTTTACTACAGGTCCAGATGGCGATTTATATCAAATGCCTGACCAACAATTTGCTAACCTTTATTGGTTTAGAAAAGATTGGTTTGATAGACCTGAAATCAAAAAAGGTTTTAAAGCCAAATACGGATACGATTTAGGTGTACCTTTAAATTGGTCTGCTTATGAAGACATCGCTAAATATTTTTCAGAAGATGTGAAAAAAATTGACGGTGTTCAAATATACGGTCACATGGACTACGGTAAAAGAGCTCCTGACTTAGGTTGGAGAATGACTGACGCGTGGTTATCAATGGCTGGAGCAGGTGATGTAGGAAAACCTAATGGAATACCAGTGGACGAATGGGGAATAAGAATGGAAAAAGGTTCTTGTAACCCTGTTGGAGCTTCAGTAACAAGAGGTGGAGCTGCTAATGGTCCTGCTGCTGTATACGCAATCAGAAAATGGGATGAGTGGTTAAGAAATTACGCTCCTCCAGGTGCTGCGGCTATGGACTTTTATCAGTCTCTACCGTCACTATCTTCTGGAAACGTTGCTCAGCAAATTTTCTGGTACACAGCGTTTACAGCTTCTTTAGTAGGAAAAAATCCTAACAACAAAGTTGTTGATGCTAACGGTAAGCCGTTATGGAGAATGGGTCCATCACCAAAAGGACCTTATTGGGAAGAAGGCATGAAGCTTGGATATCAAGATGCTGGATCATGGACTTTATTCAAGTCTACACCAGTTAAAAATAGAAAAGCTGCATGGTTGTACGCTCAATTCGTTGTATCAAAAACTGTAGACCTTAAGAAAAGTCACGTTGGTTTAACTATTATAAGAGATAGTTCAATCGATCATAAATCATTTACTGAAAGAGCAGGTGATTTAGGTGGACTTGTTGAGTTCTATAGATCAAACAACAGAAATATTTGGTCACCAACAGGTGTAAACGTTCCGGATTATCCGAAACTTGCACAAATCTGGTGGCAACAAATTGGAGATGTAAACTCAGGTGCGTTTACTCCACAACAAGCTATGGATCGTCTTGCAGAAGAGATGGACTTAGTTATGTCTCGTATGGAAGCTGCTGACAAAGGTAGCAATGCATACGGTGGATGTGGACCAAGACTTAATAAACCAAGAGAAGCTTCTTACTGGTTAAATAAGAAAGGTTCACCAAAAGCTAAACGTGATGAGAAACCTCAAGGAAAAACTGTTCCATACGCGAAAGCTTGGAAATAGTTAGAGGTTAATCTAAATTGAAAAGGGGGCACTTGCTGCCCCCTTTTTTTAAAACTAAATTTTAAATTATGAGTCTAGAATTAAAAAACGTTGAAAAAAAAGTTGGAATAGATACTCATATTCATCCTACAAATCTTAAATTAGAGAAAAATACTATAAATGTACTGCTCGGTTCCACACTAGCTGGGAAGACAACTTTAATGCAAATAATGGCAGGATTAGATAAACCTACCTCAGGCGAGATATGGTTTAATGACGAAAATGTTACAGGCATGAAGGTACAAAAAAGAAATTGCTCCATGGTTTATCAGCAATTTATAAATTATCCAAATTACACTGTTTATGAAAATATCGCATCACCTTTAGCAATAACTGGAGTTAAATCAGACGAAATTAAACAAAGAGTGGGAAAGGTGGCTGAACTTTTAAAATTATCAGCAATGTTAAATAAAAAACCTGACGAATTGTCAGGCGGACAACAACAAAGAACAGCTTTAGCAAGAGCATTAGTTAAAGATTCTGATTTAATTTTATTAGATGAACCACTTGCAAATTTAGATTTTAAGCTTAGAGAAGAATTAAGAGAAGAATTACCAAAATTATTCGAAGATAGAGATTGCATTGTTGTTTATGCAACAACAGAGCCTTCAGATGCATTAATGATTGGAGGAAACACGGCAACATTATTAGAAGGCAAAGTAATTCAATACGGAAAAACTCTAGATGTTTACAACAAACCTGAAAATTTAATTTCAGCTAAAGTTTTTAGTGATCCACCAATGAATATAGCTGAGATTGCAAAAAGTGGAGATAATTGTAAATTTACAGATAATAATGTTCAATGGAAATCATCAGCAAAAATTAAGGATGGCACTTATAAAATAGGTATAAGACCACATAATATTACTAC
>NYSO01000008.1 GCA_002683015.1 Rhodobiaceae bacterium | reverse complement strand
ATCTTCAAACAAGAATTTTGACAGATCCTTAATTGAGCTAGCAAAAGGCTATGAAAATGGAACTGCTGGCAGAAGAGATTATAGAGAAGCAGTAAATTTATATAGAAGAGCAAGGGCAAATGAAGATTATAGGGATAATTCACCATATTTTAATTCAACATTTTATCTTGGCAAGCTCTATCTTAGAGGTTTAGGTGTTGCTAAGGATGAAAAAAAAGGATTAAGGTTTGTTAAGGATGCCGCCAATGGAAATGTAAGCGAAGCCATAATTGAAATGGCCAAAATTTACGAACAAGGTAGGTATGTAAAAAAAGATCTTAAGGTTGCATTAGATTATTATAATAAATTACAGAATAATGATTTAATTGATGTAAAAGATGATATTGATAGAATAAAAGAGGCTTTGAATTATTGATAATAAAACTATCTTGACGTAATCATTTAGTCGATATAAACCTCACTTAAAGTTAATTAACAATTGGTATTAAAAAATGTCTAGACAATGTGAATTAAGCGGTAAAGGCGTAATGACTGGTAACAACGTTAGTCATGCAAAGAATAGGACAAGAAGAAGATTTCTACCTAATTTATGCAANGTNAGTCTNGCAAGNGATAAACTNAATCAAACAATCCGTTTNAAAGTAAGTGCTCACGCATTAAGATCNGTAGANCATGTTGGNGGTCTAGATAATTANTTAATTAANGCTAAAAATTCAGATCTTTCNCNCAAAGCTAGAAAAATNAAGAANAAAATCTTAAGCGCTTAATTATTTACTTTTATTTTNTTTCTNACATTAGAAGTCTTNNATTCTTCATCNAATAGCCCTGCTAGCTGTTCNGTTATAGCACCACCTANTTGTTCAGCATCAACAATTGTTACCGCTCTTCTATAATATCTGTTTACATCATGACCAATNCCAATTGCAGTNAATTCTATTGAGGGNTCTANTTCNATTTTTTGAATAACNTGTTTTAAATGTCTTTCTAGATAGTTTCCAGCATTTACCGATAATGTTGAGTCATCGACAGGTGCNCCATCTGATATAACCATCAAGATTTTTCTTTGTTCAGGTCTTGNTATTAACCTACTNTAAGCCCANTCAAGNGCTTCNCCATCAATATTTTCNTTNAGCAACCCCTCTCTAAGCATNAANCCTAAATTACGTTTTGATCGTCTCCAAGGTTCATCGGCTGTTTTATAAATGATNTGNCGTAGGTCATTTAATCTACCAGGAGCAGGCTGTTTACCACTTTCAATCCATTCTTCTCTTGATTTCCCACCTTTCCAGGCTTTGGTAGTGAAACCAAGAACTTCAGTTTTAACTGAGCATCTTTCAAGTGTCCTAGCTAGGATATCTGCGCACATTGCAGCAATAGTAATTGGTCTNCCTCTCATAGAGCCAGAATTATCAATTAGCAGNGAAACAATTGTATCTCGAAATTCAATATCTTTTTCCATTTTGAAAGATAATGGTGATGTTGGATCTATAATTACCCTTGTTAACTTCGATACATCTAAAAGTCCNTCTTCTAAATCAAATTCCCAAGAACGATTTTGTTGTGCTAATAATTTTCTTTGTAATTTATTTGCAAGTCTTGTTACTGCACCTTGAAGATGATTTAGTTGTTGATCTAGATATTCCCTTAATTTATCTAATTCGTCAATTTCGCATAANTCAATAGCTTTTATTTGTTCATCATTTTTTTCTGTAAATANTTTATATGGTAACTCTCTTCTAGCTTCATTATCGTTTCCCCTNCCTCTAGCAGCCTGAGCCATAGTGTCATCGTCATTATCAGACTCTTCTCCCATTTCTGACATATCAGCATCCATGGATTCATCTTCCTCTGGAATGCCNTCATCAATATCCATATCGTCAGATTGAGNCTCATCCTCAGAAGAGGAGCTATCCTCTGTCTCCATTGTTTCCTCTTGAGCATTTTGCTCTTGATCTTCNTCCTGGTCATCGTCATCNGGATCTTCNCCTAATTCATCCCCTAGCTCTAAGTCACCAATAAGNTTTCTTGTAATTTTTGCGTATTNAGATTGATTGTTAAATGATTNAACAAGTTGATCAATTGAAGTATTTGCNCTTTCTTCGATCCANTCTTTCCAAGGTTCAATATANTCCTGCGCCTCNTCTATTNTATTACCAGTTAATCTNTCCNTAACTATGTATGATAATGCTTCAATCATTTTTNTTTCTGGATTATCATTATTAACAGATAGCATTTTNCTTTTTATTTTATTAATTTCCATTTGATGNAAATTTTTTGAAACNCCAGACATNGAGTTAGCNCCAATNGNNTCACATCTTACTTTTTCGAGAATATTATATATNCCNCTCGCATTTTGNCCTTGTGGNTCATATTTTTTATCNACTATTTCTTTNTGNTGTCTCANGTAAAGAGCGAGTGAATCTGCTTCACCTCTNAGAGANTTAATNTGATCANTATCCATATTTTTATTTGGCATGGGTAATCTAGCTTTTAAACCACTNAGATTNCCNTTATCAGCNCCAAAACTNACNGTTANCTCATCTTGCTTAGAAATTGAGCGCATGGCCATTGTCAAAGCACGTTTAAATTCATCTATATCAGAATATTTATTTNTCACTTTTGCCTTCANGGTTTGAAATTGGAGATTCTAATAATTCTTCCCCAAAACATCTCTGATAAAATTCAGCGATTGTTTGTCTTTCTAGCTCATCACATTTATTAAGGAATGTTAATTTAAAGCTGAGACCAATATCACTTAAAATTTCAGTATTTTGCGCCCATGTTAAAACGGTCCTCGGACTCATTACTGTTGATATGTCACCATTAATAAAGCTATTTCTGGTTAAATCTGCAACCCTAATCATTTTTGAAATAGTCTCTTTACCGTCTTTATTATTGAAGCTTTTTGCTTTTGCTGAAACTATATTTAGTTCATCTTCATGTGGAAGAT
The DNA here is from genome assembly GCA_002683015.1 of Rhodobiaceae bacterium. Classification (GTDB taxonomy): domain Bacteria; phylum Pseudomonadota; class Alphaproteobacteria; order MED-G09; family MED-G09; genus MED-G09. The sequence goes on along the minus strand of NYSO01000008.1, from coordinate 22,848 downwards.
AATTTAAGGCGCTAACTATAGACCATCTATCCATTTGTCCTTGATTAATTTGNTGTGTCCCGTGATACAANCCAGAGGTATCCCCAAGTCCAACCGTGTTGGTTGTTGCAAATAATCTAAAAAACTTATGGGGCGTAATAATTTTATTTTGATCTAAAAGAGTAAGTTTACCAGAGATTTCTAAAACTCTTTGAATAACAAACATTACATCAGGCCTACCTGCATCATACTCATCAAAAACAAGAGCAACTGGATTTTGAATTGCCCACGGTAATAGACCTTCTCTAAATTCAGTAACTTGCTGCCCATCTTTAAGAGTAATCATATCCTTACCGATTAGGTCTATTCTACTAACATGACTNTCAAGATTAATTCTTATGCAAGGCCAATTTAATCTAGCTGCAATTTGTTCAATATGGGTTGATTTACCTGTTCCGTGATAGCCTTGAACCATCACCCTTCTGTCATGAGCAAACCCTGCCAAGATAGCAATAGTTGTTTCATGATTGAATAAATAATCTTCATCTACTTCGGGTACATATTCATTTTTTTTTGAATAAGCCGGAACTTTTAGATCTGTATTAAGGCCAAAAACTTTTTTAACAGATATTTCTGTATCTGGACTTCCTATATCCAAGGTTGATTGTGTGTCAGTACTCATAAATTATTCCTTTAAATTTTTATTCTTAAGTTGTGTAGCAAATTAAAATTAAATTTAACAGTGCCCTTGTGATTTTAGATATTTATAAGCACTTATAACTTCTTTTAAAAGGTCTTCTTGTGAATTATCTCCNCCATTTGTATCTGGNTGAAGCTTTTTAACGANTTCTTTAAANTTTTTTCTGATCTCAGTTTTAGAGGAATTAGGNGTATATTCNAGAATTTCAAAGGCNTCATTNGATTTTTTATATTTTTTTCTAACATTTCTTTTTTGNTTTNTTNTCTCNTNTTCATCAAAAAAATTAAAAGGNTCATTAAAAGCACTNCCATCTTTTCTTGCAAAATTAGANAAATAATTNGCTTGAGGGTTTGTCCCTGACTTCCATGTTGGCCTATGCCCGATAATTGATGAGATTTGATAATCTATTATCTCCTCTTCACTCATTCCTTCAAAAAAATTGTAATTTTTATTAAAATCTTTTATGTGATCAAGGCAGTAGTAATATTCATGCGATGTTTTAGTTTTNGCAAGAAACTCTCCATTCTTTAAGCAACCACCATATTCGCATTTTCTTTTAAAGGCTTTTTCCTTAGGCTTTATTCTTAAATTATTAAAATATTTTGAATTTAATTTCATTTAGAATTTTTTCCTGTAATTAAGTCAGTTAAATTTAGTTTTGTTATGTAACCTGATATAGTAAAAAAATTAAAATGGAAATTAAAGCAAATATTATAAAAAAACTTTCTGATACATTTCTGCCAACAGAACTAAAGGTAGAGGACCAATCTCACTTGCATGCAAACCACAATGAAGATGCTAAAAAAGGAGGGACTCATTTTAAAATATTTATTCGTTCCGAAAAATTTATTAATATTAAATCGATAGACAGACATAGAATGGCTATGGAAGCTCTAAGTGATGAGTTTAAAAATGGACTTCATGCAGTTTCGTTTGATTTAAAGGCCACAGATGATTAAAAGTTTTTATTATTTATTTTTGGGGGATAAATGTTTTTTTTAAAGGGTAGGTTTTATAAATTTTTCTTATTAACGACTTCTNTATGTCTATCGCAATTTTCATTTGCACAGCAAGAAGTAGTTGAAGAGATTGTCGTTACGGGATCATATATAAAAACAAGTTCTAAAAATGATACTTCTCCTGTTGATATTATTCTTCGTGATGAAATTGATGGTATTGGTGCTTTTTTAGCATCAGATATAACAAAAAATCTGTCTATTAACTCAGGATCAGAAAATAATACTGATGCCTTTACCTCTGGAAGTACTCAAGGAACNTCAAATATTAATTTAAGGGGGCTTGGTTTATCGTCAACATTNGTTTTAATTGATGGAAGAAGACAAACTGTTACAGGTGCAACAGCNAATGATGGAAGCGTTTTCGTTAACACNTCAACAATACCATTAATTGCTATCCAAAGAGTTGAGGTNCTNAAAGAAGGTGCTGCATCAATTTACGGTTCAGATGCAGTTGCTGGNGTTGTGAACTATATTTTTAGAAGAGATTTNGANGGTTTTGAGTTAGATATTTCTGANAANAGAACAGAAACTGGTAATCANAAAGATCAATCAATAAGTTTTATTTTAGGNAATCAGAGTAATTCTTTACAATGGGTTTTAGCGGCAAGTNTTCTTAATCGAACAGCTATGCAAGGGATTGTTAAACCAGAATTATCACAATTAGCTGTCAGCGGCCTCGGTAATAGTTTTCTTTTATTTGGTCCATCAGAAGTTGATCAAGGACCTTATGCAGGAACCTATAGTCCTTATGAAAATGTTCCAGATGCAAACTGTATTGAAAATAATGGTATTCTTATTCCACAATCCAGTGGCTCCAGGTGTGGNTTTCTTTATGGTCCAAGATTTAATCTAGTAAATGATGAAGATCATGAAAATTTATATTTTTCTTTAGAAAGNGAATTTAANAGTATCACATTAGATGCAGACTTAATGTATGCATCAACAAATGTTAATGATAATCCACAGTCACCTTCATACCCTGCTTTATCATATCTCAGCCCAAGCAATTTAATAATGCCTGGGGTAGCAGGAAATCCTTTTGGTGTTCCTGTGATGTGGTTAGGAAGACCATTAGGTTCGTCTTACCCATCACCATTGGCTCCTAGAGAGATAGAAACCTTAAGATTATCAATAGGTATTAGCGGTCAATTCAACAATGGGTTTGATTGGGATCTTCATTATACTTCAAGCGAAGATGATGGTTATATATCTCAACCAGATACAAGTACAAAAAGATTCACCTCNGCAATAAAAGGTGAGGGTGGAATCAATAAAAACCAAACTTGGAATTTATTTGACTCTTCAAAAAATAGTCAGTCTTTAATTGATTGGATTTCCACAAAACAAGAAACTTGGACAAATAATAAACTAGAAGTAATAGATTTTGTTTTATCTGGAGAAATAACTTCNAATTCTTTGGGTNTTATTGGACTAGCTGCAGGTCTCCAACTTAGACAAGAAGAGTTCTCAGTATCAAGAGATGAGGACTCAAGAATAGAATTTGATGATCAAGGGAATATTTCTAAGCCNGCTGATTTATTATTTTTAGGCGGTGGTATTGAGGCGCAAGCTAAAAGGGATGCTTATGCAGCATTTGCAGAACTTTCGATTTCTCCAACTGATAATNTCGATATTAAAATGGCTGCAAGATATGAAGANCTTGAAAANGATAGTACTTTTGATCCTAANCTNTCACTATTATACAAATTAACGNATTATTTATCTTTTAGAGGNTCTATAAGTTCATCNTTTAGAGAGCCTTCTTTATCTCAACTGTATTCTGGCCAAGTTGGCTTGCAAGGTATTCAAGATTATTCAAATGGAGTACCAAAAGGTGGAACATCATTTATAAGAATTGCTCAAAATGGAAATAATCTTTTATCNCCAGAGGAGTCNGAAAATATAAATNTNGGAATTCTATGGAAACCANNTGAAAATTTTGATTTTAAGATAGACTATTGGTCTATTGATTATTCAAACGTTATTACAATTGAGAGTGCTCAAGGTAAAGTTATAAATGATCCCTTAAATCAAGATATTAAGAGAACTATTGATGGNACATTAATAGGCGTTACAACNAAATATTTTAATGCAGCAAATGTTGATACGAATGGAATAGATATNGAGTTAAGCTATGAAAATAATNCNAATTTTGGTCTTCTAAATGTGGGTTTAAGAGGGACACATATTTTAGAATATGAAATTCCTGGAAGTAATGGGTCGGCTATAGACGTTGTTGGNTTATTTAATCATGANAATTTTGCAAGATCATTGCCTGAAACAAAANTCGTTTTAAATACTAGTNTATCNAATAATAATCATACAGTTGCACTCTATGGTCGTTATGTCTCTGATTACTCTACAACAAGGCCTTTGAGNGCCTCGGCAAAGGNTGCTGGATTTGATCAAAAAATTGATCAATGGATTACCTTTGACCTCCAATACTCATATTCTTTCAATTTATCAGGAAATGATATTAGGTTATCGATTGGCGGAAATAATATTTTAGATGAGGATGTCCCAATTGTTTATGATGCCGCTAACTTTAGCTATGATCCTAAGCACCATGACCCAAGAGGCAGATTGTTTTATTTCGGTTTAAAATTAATACGATAATTAAAATTTTTTAATCTATACTTTTTCTATTCTAATAGAGGTGATTTGATTTCTTTTTCTCTCTAGAATTTTGAATTTAAACCCATAAAAAATATAAGCATTATTAACACGTGGTATAGTTTGAGATTCATGGATGATTAAACCTGCAATTGTCGTTGCCTCATTATCAGGAAGATCCCAACCATAATTTCTATTTAAATCTCTAATACTCATACCGCCATCAACATCAATTGAATTGGGCATTTGATTTATAACTTCTTCATTTTCTAGGTCATGTTCATCATCAATTTGACCAACAATTTCTTCTAAAATATCCTCAAGTGTTATTAATCCCATTATGGATCCGTATTCATCAACAACTAATGCCATATGAAGTTTTTTCTCAAGAAAAGCGTTTAATTGTTCTTTTAGACTAGTTGTCTCTGGAACAAACCATGGTTTTGATAAAACCTTTCTAATATTGATATTTTTTAAATCATTATCACTTTTTATTGCTTCTTTTATAAGAGATTTAATATGCAGGAGTCCTATAAAATTATCTGTGCTTTCCTCCCATACTGGTATTCGAGTGTAAGGTGATGACAATATTTCTGTGATTTTATTTTCATCTATTTCATTTATATTAATGGCTGTAATATTTTTTCTATGCACCATTACATCTTCAACATTTACATCGGGAAGATCTAAAATTCCCCCAAGCATATCTCTATCACCTTTTTTTACTTCACCTTCTTGGTGGTGTATCGATATTTGACCTCTAATTTCATCATGCGCGTCTACTAATTTTTCAAGAGAAGTATTTTTTTTAACAAAAAAACTAGATATTTTTTGCGCTAGAATTGCTACTGGTCCAAGAATAATAAAAGTAATTTTTATTAAAAAAGAAGATTTTAAAGACCACCGATCTGAATTTTCAAGAGCTATCATCTTTGGTAAAATTTCAGCAAAAATAACAACTAAGGTCGTCATTACAAATGTTGCTATAATAACCCCTGCCTCGCCGAATAAGGAAATAAATAAACTTGTTGCTAATACAGATGCAAGTATATTCACAAGATTGCTTCCAACTAGAAGAGTGCTAATTAAAGTATCTTGTTTAGCAATGAGTTTTTCNAGTTCTTTTGCTCTTTTATCTCCTTCATCAGCTAAATGTCTAATTCGCGCTTTAGATATTGCCGTTAGTGCGGTCTCAGATCCAGAGAAAAATGCNGAGGTTATTATTAACCCAAGAATAGATCCTATAAAAATAGCAATTGTAGTAATCATTTATTTAAATCCATTAGAAAGAAGAAATGTTTTTAATTTTTCATCACTAATTCCATCTTTTATAATTGCATTCCCTATATCACTTATTAAAATGAAAGTATTAGAATTATCTTTTCTTTTTTTATCTAANGAAAAAATNTTGATAATNTCTTCTGCATAAATTTCTATATTTAAATCNTNTAAATCTGTNGGTAATCCAGNNTTCTTAATTATTTGAATAATTTCTTCCNTNTTCTCTTTGCTACANANATTCATTTCAACAGAGAGNTTTGCAGCTAAACACATGCCAATCCCTATTGCNTCACCATGAAGGANTCCAATCCCATCTTTATTAATTTTATTTTCTATAGCATGTCCAAAAGTATGGCCTAAATTTAAAAGTGCTCTTTTTCCGCTNTCTTTCTCATCTTCTTCAACTATTTTAGCTTTCATGATGCATGATCTTTCAACAGCTTCAGCAATTAAATTATTATTTAAATTTAAAATCTCTTTTTGATTAATTTTTAACCAATTAAAGAAATCTTTATCACCCAATATTGAACATTTTAATATTTCAGCATAACCAGCAATTATCTCTCTTTTAGGAAGAGTTTGTAATAAACTAACATCGGTTATAACAGCCCTAGGTTGATGAAATGAACCTACTAAATTTTTTCCTTCTTCTAAATTAATACCTGTTTTACCCCCAACAGATGAGTCTACTTGAGATAAAATTGTTGTTGGTATTTGAATAAAATCTATGCCCCTATATATTATAGAACTTGTAAATCCAACAAGATCGCCAATAACACCTCCACCCAAAGCAATTAAACTATCCTGCCTTTCAATTTTATAGCTTAAAAGTTCCTTAATTAATTTTTCTAAACTTTGAAAGCTTTTACTTTTTTCACCAGACGGAATAATTATTGACTTCGACTCAATTCCACCGTCTTCAAGTATTTTCTTTATTTTTGGAAGTATAAATCCCGCTACATTCTCATCTGTAATTATGAAAACTTTAGGTCTTGCTAAAATCTTTTCAATTGAATTAACTAATATCTTCTCAATATCATCATTTATAAAAATTTTATAAGATTTATCTTTTAAATCTATTTTTATTTCTTTGATTTCATTCATAAGTTTATTTTAAACTTTCTAAAGATTTTATAATAGCTTGTAGTATTTTTACTTTATCAAGTTTATCTATAGTTATAGTTAAATCTGCCCTTTCATATATTGCATTTCTTTCATTTAGGAGCAATGACAATGTATCTTCAAAATTTTCAACATTTAAAAGTGGCCTATTTTTTTTATTTTTAAGTCTATTTATTAATGTTTCTTTGCTGGCCTTGAGCCATATAGAGATACAATCTCTTTTTATTCTTTTTTGTATTTCTTTATTTACAAAAGAACCACCCCCAGATGATATAATAACTTGTTTTTGGTTAATTTTTTTTTCAAAGAAATTTAATTCTTCGTTTCTAAAAAAAAGTTCTCCATTTTCTTTAAAAATATCATTTATTTTTTTACCTAAGCTTTTTTCTATTTCATTATCAGAGTCATAAAAAGGTAGCTTTAATTCTTCTGCTAGCAATTTACCTATGGTGGTTTTGCCAGATCCCATCATTCCAACTAATACAATTGAACGATTGTTAAGATGCGATATGATTTTTTTATTCATTTTTAAATTTATAACTCTAATACTATAATAATATAACCAAATAATTTGTTAATTTTTTATTTTTAAAAAAGCATATATAAATAAGAANATGAGATTATTATGTTAAACAATTCTAAAATTATATACTTTGTTATTTTAGTAATATTGATTGTACTAATAGTCATAAATATTTTTGTTGAACCAGAGATTAGTGAAATCACGGAAATAATTTTGAATAAAGATCTTAATTTAAACTAAATTTAGGAAATATTTGAATTGAATGATAAGAAACTTACTAATTGGGATAGTTATTGGCTNGTTAATTTTGAACGACTAAATATATTTTTTGATTATCTATATACAATCAGGGGTTTAAGCAGTAACTCGATTAACTCATATAAAGATGATTTTAAGAGCGTTTGTTTATATGTTTGGGATAAAAATTGGTTTATTGAAAATGTTGGTTTTAAAAAAAAGTTAGATTACTCAAANATTAATTNAAAAGAAAATATNAATAGTGANTTNNTAATNGAANATTTNACTNANNANATAATTTCAGAATATTTACTNGAGCTTAAGAAAAAGGGTTTTAAGGANTCNACNATTAACCGNCGTTATTCNGCATTAAATCAATTTTTNAGTTTTGAGNTAAATGANTCAAGNCTTCAGGAGAATCCNATGGATAGAATTGANAGGNTTTCNTCAAAAAGAGTNTTNCCNGATGTTTTATCTGAAGAAGAAGTTGAANAANTTNTAAGTTATGTAAGAAATTCAGTNAATATTGGTTCTGAAAGTAAAAAAAAGAANTCATTANGAACAGCTTGTTTNGTTGANGTNCTTTATGCAACNGGNATGAGAGTNAGTGAGTTAATTACATTAANGTTATCGGATTTNCGCTTGAGCAGNAGGATTTTAAATGTGATAGGCAAGGGTAANAAACANAGAATTATTCCNATTACATCAAGAGCTCANGANATAATTGTAAAATGGATGAATTATATTCCTGAAAGCTCTGTATATCTCTTTCCNTCNTATGGAATTAATGGTCANATTACNAGAGANTCNGTNAATAAATTANTGGTTGATATTTCTCTAAATACTAATATTGACAGAAAGAGATTAACTCCNCATAAATTACGCCATGCATTTGCTACTCANATTATGAATAGNGGTGCAGATTTAAGNGTAGTTCAAGAATTNTTGGGCCATTCAAGTATTTCNACTACGGAAATATATACTCATNTTCTTGATACAAGACTTNTTGATTTATTAAAGAAATCNCACCCTCTATCAAAAGATGGNATNTGAANTAATATTATTTATTAGGTAGAAACTAACAATGGTAAATTATTTAAATTTTGAAAAACCTTTATCAGTTATAGAGGGTAAAATAAGAGAACTTAATGAATTAAGTCATCAAGGTGATGGAAGTAAATCGTCCATTGAAGAAATAAATAAACTTGAGGTAAAGGCTCAAGAAACTCTTGAGTCACTATATAAAGATCTTAATACCTGGGAAAAAACACAGGTTGCCAGGCACCCAGAACGACCCCACTTTCTTGACTATTCTAGAGGTTTAGTGGAGGACTTTACTCAATTATCTGGCGACAGAGTGTTTGGAGAAGACAGTGCCATTATTGGTGGCATAGGTAAGCTTGATAATATTTCTGTAATGCTAATTGGTCATGAAAAAGGTTACGATACAGAAACTAGGATAAAGCATAACTTTGGTATGGCTCATCCAGAAGGTTATAGAAAATCAATTAGGCTAATGAATATTGCCGAAAGATTTAATTTACCAGTAATTACTTTTATTGATACTCCTGGAGCATATCCTGGAATTGGAGCTGAGGAGAGAGGGCAATCAGAGGCAATAGCTCGCTCTACAGATCGGACTCTATCACTAGGAGTACCAGTAATATCAATCATAATTGGTGAAGGGGGGTCTGGAGGGGCTATAGCAATTGCAGCGGCAAATAANGTTTTAATGCTAGANCACTCTATTTATACTGTTGCTTCACCTGAAGCTTCAGCATCTATTTTATGGAGGAGTTCAGATGAAGCTAAAGTTTCAGCCATTGCTTCGGAAATGAAAATTACTTCNGAAGANTTAAAAAAGTTAGGTGTTATTGATCAAATAATTGATGAACCTATTGGCGGNGCACATNGGGAACGTTCACAAATAATTATGCAAACAAAATTAGCTATTTTAGATAATCTTAATAATCTGAGTAAATTGACCCCTAAAGAATTGATTCAACAAAGACGAGATAAATTTCTAAAGATTGGACGAAATATTTAGGCTAATTTTCCATGACAATTTTTATACTTTTTTCCTGAACCACAAGGACATTTTTCATTTCTTCCAACCTTTCCCCAGGTTTTAGGATCTTTTGGATTAAATTCAGCATTAATTGTGCTTTGTTTTAAATTAGAATTATTTTTATCAATAGAGTCATTGCTATTTTCTTCCAATTTATTAATTGCTTCCTGCGAGACCATTTTTATATGAAACAATGTTTTAGTTGTATCTTCTCTAAATTTACCAAGTAATGTCTCAAATAATAAAAAAGACTCAGATTTATATTCATTTAAGGGATCTCTCTGGCCATAACCCCTAATTCCCACTATTTGTCTTAAATCTTCAAGCTGGCTGAGATGGTCAGTCCAGTTTTGATCTATAACTTGCATTAATATTGATTTTTCAAGGCTTGGAGTTATTTCTTTACCAAAAATTTTAATTTTTTCTTTGTATTTTTCATCAAAATAATCTTTTAATTTTTTTTCAAGTATTTCCTCATCTATTTCCGGGTCTTTAACCCATTCTCTAATTAATGAATTATCATTAAAAATTCTTTTGAGTTCTTTTTCAATCGTATCAATATCCCAATCGTCCGTGAATGANTTCTCTGGAATATTTTCATGAATTATATCAAGGATTAATTCATGTCTCATTTCATTTATCGTTTCACTAACATCACTCTTTTGAAGTAAATCTAATCTTTGCTCAAAAATAACTTTTCTTTGATCATTCATGACATTGTCAAATTTAAGAAGAGTTTTCCTAATTTCGAAATTTCTAGATTCTACTTTTTTTTGTGCTCTTTCAAGAGCCGTATTAATCCATGGATGAACTATTGACTCTCCCTCTTCAAGACCTAGTTTTTTTAAAACCATATCCAATCTATCTGAACCAAAAATTCTCATTAAATCATCATCAAGNCTTAAATAAAATTTTGACTTTCCTGGATCACCCTGTCTTCCAGACCTTCCTCTAAGTTGATTATCAACTCTTCGACTCTCATGTCTTTCTGTTCCAATGACAAATAAGCCCCCTGACTGAAGTGATTTATTTTTTTCTTCTTCATCCCCATTACTTCCGCCCAATTGAATATCAGTTCCACGGCCAGCCATATTTGTAGCGATCGTTACGCTTCCATATTTACCTGCATCAGCAATAATTTCAGATTCTTTTTCATGATATTTNGCATTTAAAACATTATGTTTTATTTTTTTATTTTTTAATAACTTTGATAAATACTCAGACTTNTCTATGCTGGTTGTACCTACTAAAACTGGTTGCCCTTTTTTATTGGATTCTATTATTGAGTCTAAAATTGCTTCATATTTTTCAGATGAAGTTCTATAAATTTCATCATCTAGNTCTTGTCTNGAAACATCAATNTTAGGCGGTATTGCAATAACATCAAGATTATAGATATCCATAAACTCTTCAGCTTCNGTACTTGCTGTCCCCGTCATACCGGATAGTTTTTCATAAAGCCTGAAGTANTTTTGAAAAGTTATGGACGCCATTGTTCTATTTTCTGGCTGAATAGAAACTCTCTCTTTTGCTTCAAGCGCTTGGTGAAGTCCATCAGAAAACCTTCTTCCCTCCATCATTCTTCCTGTAAATTCATCAATGATAATTACTTGATTATTTTTAACTAAATAATCTGTATCTTTGTTGAATATTTTGTGGGCTTTTAAGGCTTGATTAATGTGATGGATTAAATTTACATTTTCCATATCATAGACACTAGAGTTATCTTTCATCAANCCAAGTCCAGGAAGAATTTTATCTAAAAAATCATTTCCTTCATCAGTNAGGGTAACNTTTTTTGACTTCTCATCGATTTCTATGTGATCGTCTTCGATTTTTGGAATTACTTGATTTATTTTATTATAAAGTTCTGTTTTATCCTCTACTTGCCCAGATATAATTAGAGGTGTTCTAGCTTCATCTATTAAAATAGAGTCAACTTCATCGACTATTGCGAAACAATGATTTCTTTGTGATAGCTGATCAATATTATACTTCATATTATCTCTAAGGTAGTCAAAACCAAATTCATTATTTGTACCGTAAGTAATATCAGCTTGATATGCATCTCGCTTATCATTTTCATCTAAATCAGATGTGACTGTACCCACACTCATCCCAAGAAAATTATAAATTTGGCCCATCCATTCAGCATCTCTTTTTGCGAGATAGTCATTAACTGTAATTACATGAACACCTTTACCTAATAGGGCATTTAAATAAACTGGAAGTGTTGCAACAAGAGTCTTTCCCTCTCCAGTTTTCATTTCAGCAATATTTCCTTTATTTAAAACAAGGCCACCTAAAATCTGGACATCATAGTGCCTTTGTCCAAGCGTCCTTTTTGCGGCTTCTCTGACTATTGCAAAGGCATCGTTGGTTATATCCTCTATTTTGGTCTCACCTTTTAGTAATGTTTTAAACTCTAAGGTTTTTTCTTTTAATTCTTGATCAGTAAATTCCTCATATTTTTTTTCGAGTTCATTTATTGCAAGAACTTGATCTTTATATTTTTTTAATTTTCTCTCATTACTTGAGCCAAATATACTATTTAGAATTGAATTAAGGCCTGGCATAAAATTTTATTTCCATTATTTGTTTTAATACTCATATACTCATTTAGGTAGAGCCTGTAGAGTTGTCAACTATAGTAAGTAAACATATTGGCATACTATAATATATAGATTATTACCTTTAATATGTTTTTTAATATAATAGGATTGAAATGATTAAGAAAATATCACCTTTGGCACCTAAAAACTTTCCTAAATTACCTTTAGTAAAAGGCGTTTCAATAAGTACTGCAAAGTCGGGAACAAAATATAAAGGTAGAAGGGACATTTTTACTGCAATTTTTGAAAAGGGAACAACTGTAGCTGGTGCTTTTACTCAGTCAGATATTAAGGCTGAACCTGTAGAGTTTTGTAAAAAAAACATTATTGATGGATCTGCAAGAGTTTTAGCAGTTAACGCTGGTTTTGCTAATGCCTTTACTGGAAAAAAAGGTAAGAAAATTAATAAATCAATCTCTTCGAATATTAAAAAAATTGTCAAATGTAGAGAGAAAGATATTTTTATTTGTTCCACAGGTGTTATTGGTGAAAATATTCCCTTAAGACCAACAAATAAAGCAATTTCCCAATCTTTAAAAATATCAGAAAATAAATGGGAAAGTGCAGCAAAATCAATTATGACAACTGATACATTTCCAAAAGCAATCGGAAGAAAAATTCTNATTGATAATAAAGAAGTTTCTATAGTTGGAATAGCTAAGGGATCTGGAATGATATCACCCAATATGGCAACAATGTTGGCCTTTATTTTTACGGATGCTTTAATAGACAAAACAGTTCTTCAAACACTTTTAAATATTGAATTAAGAAATAGTTTTAATGCAATTACTGTTGATAGTGATACATCAACAAACGATACAGTTTTGGCATTTGCAACTGGAAAAGCTATGGAAGATAAAAACGAAAGAATTATTTCTAGAACAAGTGATCCGAGATTAATCAAATTTAGAGAGGCTTTTTCTGAAGTAATGCACGACCTTGCAATTCAAATTGTTAAAGATGGCGAGGGTGCAAAAAAGTTAATTGAAATTAAAGTCTCTGGAGCAGAAAATACATCATCAGCAAAGAAAATTGCTAGGTCTATAGCTGACTCCCCATTAGTAAAAACCGCAGTTGGAGCATCAGATCCTAATTGGGGAAGAATTATAATGGCTATTGGCAAGNCAAAAGAAAAAATTAATCCAAAGAAGATTAGCTTAAAGATAGGTAGTAATACTATTATAAAAAATGGTGAAATTTCTAGATCATATTCAGAATCAAGAACTAAAAAATATATGAAAGGTAAGGATATTTTATTAGATATAAACCTTGGTCTAGGTAATAGTTTTTCTCAAATATGGACCTGCGATTTGACAGAGGATTACATTAAAATTAACGCAGATTATAGAAGCTAATTATTTTGAAATGAAAAAAATANCAATAAANATGGTTTCCGCTATAGCCCTAGTTGANGNTGATAANAAAGTTCTGATTGCTCAGAGNCCAAAAAATAAGTTTATGGAGGGTTTTTGGGAATTTCCTGGNGGAAAGNTAGAAGCTAATGAATTGCCTGATGATTGTATAATNAGAGAAGTAAANGAGGAGNTAGGAGTGGATTTAAGCAATTCATGCTTTTCACCATTAACTTTTACTACATTTGATTATGAAGAATTTTCTGTAATAATTTTTTTATATTTATCTAGAGAATGGGAAGGTTTTATAAAACCAAAAGAAAACCAAAATTTGAAATGGGTTCGTCCTAATCAACTTTTTGAAATCAATATGCTTCCAGCTGATGCACCACTTATATCATTTGTAAGGGATAATGTTTCATAGGGTTCTCTGAATTGGATTAATAGTTTAAAGTAAAATTAAAAATAATTAGGAATTATTTATGTTTTTCTATCCTGCGCTAAGATCTTTACTTTTTTATTTTGATGCTGAAGTTGCTCATAGAATTACAATTAATTTTTTAAAGACTTACCAAATAAAAAACAATATTAGTCACCCCTCACTTAGCTGTAATATCTTTGGTTTAAATTTTATAAATCCAGTTGGTTTAGCTGCCGGATTTGATAAAAATTCTGAAGTTCCAAATAATATTATTAACCTTGGCTTTGGTTTTTCGGAAGTTGGTACAGTTACCCCCCTTCCTCAGTCAGGTAATTCTAAACCTAGGGTATTTAGGCTAAAAAATGAAAATGCAATTATTAATCGATTAGGGTTTAACAATGAAGGTTTTGAAGTTGTAAAAGAGAGATTATTTAAAAGAGAAAATAATATCATTGGTGTAAATATTGGCGCTAATAAGAATAGCATGGACTTTATTAATGATTATATAAAAGGAATAAAGTTTTTTTCATCTTCAGCATCTTACTTGACCATAAATATCTCTTCCCCAAATACCCCTGGCTTGAGAGATCTTCAATCTATAGATAGCTTTGGTTCNCTTTTAGATAAGATTGATCAGTTAAAGAAAAATTCACCAGAAATTAGTTTACCTATTCTAATCAAAATATCACCTGATATAAATCATAATGATNTAGAGAGCTTATGTGAAAAAGTATTATCTAGCTCTATTGATGGTTTAATTATTTCTAATACAACAATCTCTAGAGATTCTGTAAGTAGCGAAGAAAAAGGAGGTTTGTCAGGAGAACCTCTTTTTGATATTTCAACTAGAAAGTTAAACAAGGTTTATAAATATACTGAAGGAAAAATACCATTAATAGGCGTTGGTGGAGTTGACTCTGCTGAAAAAGCTTATAAAAAAATAAAGAATGGAGCTAGTTTAATTCAACTTTATACTGGTTTAATTTATAAAGGACCAAAGTTAATTAATGAAATAAATAAGGGTCTTATCGAACTTATCGAAAAAGATGGATTTAAAAATATTTCTGAAGCAGTGGGAGCGGAAGTTAATTAAATGAAAGTAAAAATATATCATAATCCTAGGTGTTCTAAGTCACGTCAAACTTTAGAGATTCTTAACAAAAAGAAATTAGATATAGACATAATAGAATATCTAAAATCACCTTTAGATAGTAGTGAAATCTCTAATCTATTAAAAAAATTAGGATATACCGCAAGGGATTTATTGAGAAGAGGCGAAGATATTTATAAAAATAAAAAATTATCTGATAAAAGTCTAAGTGATGAGTTTTTGATTGATATGATGTCAAAAAATCCAATTTTGATTGAGAGGCCCATTGTTGTTTCTAATGATAGAGCAGTTGTTGGAAGACCTCCTGAAAAGGTTTTAGAGATTATATGATAGTAAATAAGAATCATAATGAAGGTACTAGGGAAACAAATAAAACAAAAAATCGTCAAGCAATAATTGAGGCCGGCATTCAGGTTTTCATTGATAAGGGTGTTTCAGAGACAACTGTAAGAGATATTATACGTTCAACAGGATTAGCATCTGGTACTTTCTATAACTATTTTAATTCTAAGGAAGAAGTATTGGTTGCCATTTTTGATGATTTTGCAAAAGAGATTGGTAAGTCAGTAAGAGATGAAAATGTTCAGCCTGAAAGTTTTGAAGAATTTCTTCGAATAAAATTAACACGTTTTTTTAAATTTGTTTCTTCTAAACCTGAGATATACATGATTATGAGCAATAATCATAATCTAGTTAACAATTTTAGTATAAATACACCTCAAATTATTTTAGAAATTGATTACCTTAAAGAAGAAATAAGTGATTATATCAAGAAGGGTGTCTTCCCTAATTTTGATGTCGATCTTTTTGCTTTAGTTGTTCGCCCAATTACTGACTCTCTTGCTCAAGAAATGATGTCTCAAAAAAAAATTGATATTAATAAATATACTGAAAAATGTATTAATTTCCTTACGAAGGGTCTTGGAGTGTAAGTATGTATCGTTCTGTCGTTGTTCATAAGTTATCCGATAATTTCTCAAATATTTCTGTTGAAACTTTTGATAGAGAGGATATCCAACCTAATGAAGTGAGAATTAAAGTTAAGTCTGCATCTGTAAACTTTCCCGATCTATTAATGACTGCTGGTCTATATCAATATAAGCCCGAGGTACCTTTTGTCTTAGGAATGGAGTCCTCAGGAGTTGTGATAGAGAAAGGGGATGGGGTTGAGAACTTTGAAATTGATGATGAAGTTATTGTTAGTTCCTTTACTGGCTCTTTTTCTGAAGAATTATGTGTTGATAAAATTAAAGTAAGAAAAAAACCAAAAGGTCTTAGCTGGGAACAGGCATCAACTTACACTGTTGCTTATTTAACTGCTTACGTTTCTTTAGTTACAAAAGGTAATTTGGAATCCGGTGAAACATTATTAGTTCATGGTGCTGCAGGAGGAGTTGGTCTTGCTGCTGTAGATATTGGTAAGTTTATCGGAGCAAAGGTTATAGCTGTAGCCTCTTCCCAAGAAAAAAGAGATTTCCTTTTATCTTATGGAGCTGATTTTGCNATATCNCCTGANAAAGGTTTTAAGGATCACGTTAAAGAATTGACAAATGATAAAGGTGCCGATGTAATTTACGACCCTGTAGGCGGCGATGTTTTTGACGAGTCAATAAGGTGTATAGCCTGGAATGGNAGATTGCTTGTCATTGGATTTGCTTCTGGNAGAATACCGTCAGTTCCAGCTAATATGCCTTTAATTAAGGGTTTCTCTGTTATTGGTGTAAGAGCGGGCGAGTACGGTAGAAGAAGNCCTGAAGAAGGTANAAAGCATTTCGAAGAAATAGACAGACTTATAAGTAATGGATCTCTCAATCCTCATATTCATAAAATATATTCTCTAGATGAAACTCTTGAAGCTTTAAAGGAGTTAGATGAAAGACGCGTTATTGGTAAGGTTTGCATAAATCCATAAATTTTATTTTGAATAGTGTACATTATTCAAAAAATACTCTATTAATGTACGTAGAATTTAAGGAGTGACATTTTATGCCAAGAGGTGGGACACGTGCTGGTGCTGGTAGGCCAAAAGGNCAAGGAAAGTTTGGAGAAAAAACGAAGCCTGTAAGAATTCCATTAAGCATGGTTGATAATGTACTTAGTTTCATAAAAAATAATGATTTGTCTCTACCCATTTACAGCAATAAAGTAACAGCTGGATTTCCTTCACCAGCTGACGATCATATTGAAGGAAAACTCGATTTAAATACTCATCTAATTAAACACCCTTCAGCTACTTTTTTTGTTAAAGCGACTGGGGATTCGATGATAGGAGCAGGTATTCACGAAGGCGATATTTTGGTTGTTGATAGAAGCTTAGAGCCCCGTAATGGTAAAATTATTATTGCAGCAGTTGATGGTAGTTTAACAGTTAAAAGATTGGTAAAGAATGGAAAAACTACAATGCTTTCTCCTGAAAATAATAAATACAAGCCCATTAAACTAACAGAGAATAACGATATAATTATTTGGGGTGTGGTTACTAATGTAATTCATAAAGTTTAGCTATGGGTAAATTTTTTGCTCTTGTTGACTGTAATAATTTCTATGTATCGTGTGAGCGCGTTTTTGATCCTTCCTTAAAAAATAAACCAGTTGTNGTTTTATCAAATAACGATGGATGTATAATATCTCGNTCTAATGAGGCAAAGTTACTTAATATTCCAATGGGGGCTCCTTTACATTTATACAGGAANATAATTGATTCAAATAAAGTAAAAGTTTATTCCTCAAATTANCCATTATACGGTGATATGTCTAATAGNGTAATGACTTCTTTAATGGAATTAAATTCTGAGTTAGAGNTTTACTCAATCGATGAAGCCTTCTTAAAAATAAATAAACACGATCATAGTGATATCGAGCATGATATTTTGCGAATGAGAAAAAATATACTGATGTGGACAGGAATACCCGTTTCTATTGGTTTAGGTCCTACTAAAACATTGGCTAAAATTGCTAACAGTATGGCTAAGAAGAGTCAGAGCGGTGTTTTTAATTTAGATACAGANGATAAGCAAAATAGGATTTTAAAAAATATTAATGTCGAAGATATATGGGGAATTTCTCGACGGTGGGGGTCTAAGTTAAGAATGATAGGTATTGGCACTGCTTTAGAATTAAGAGATGCATCAGCCAATAGAATAAGACAATATCTTGGAGTTGTTGTGCAACGTATTGTTTATGAGTTAAGGGGTATATCATGTTTGGACCTTGATAAAATTTTNCCCAAAAAAAATATTATGTGTTCGCGATCATTTGGAAATCCTGTAAACAGTAAAACTATTATAAAAGATTTTATTACAGAATATTCAATAAGAGCGGCTGAGAAAGTAAGACAACAAAATAGTAGGGCGCAAGGAATTTATATTTTTTTACAAACCAACAGGTTTAAAAAAGAGAAACAATATAATAGCGGTATTATGGTTGGTCTAAATTTTCCATGTTGTGATACATCTACAATAATTAAATTAGCATCAAAGGCGATAGATCAAATTTTCCAACCTGGTTACTCTTACCACAAAGCAGGGATTATGATGCTTGACTTAATACCTTCAGATATTCATCAAAAAGATTTGTTTCAAAATACTACTTACTCATTATCCGATCAACGCATGAAGGTGATAGATTCTTTGAATAAAAAATTTGGCTCAGGAATAATTACGCACGGTAAGGTTAGGTCAAAAGACAAAAATAAATGGAAAAGTANGAGTTTTTATTTGTCGCCGCGCTATACAACGCAGTGGGACGAATTACCGCATGTTAATTGAGCCGGGCTTGGTGATAAAAAACAAATCTGTGATATTAAATTCACAAACAGGTATTTGATAATCAGCTTGTGCACCTAAGATTTCTTAAAGCACTAAAGAGAGAGAAAAAATGACAACATTAAACTTAACAGCAAACAACGATATAATAATTCCAACTAATGATGATACTACTTATAGAGGATTAGGTGGTGATGATACTTATATTCTAGTATCACAAAAAAATTCTGCTTCTGTATCAATAATTGATACTGAGGGTAATAACACAATTCAACTACCTGAGTGGTCAAAAATAAAATCAATAGTGGTTGCTAAGAGTGCTCTTAAAATAACTTGTGATGATATGACAGTTTTTACCATAAATGGAGCTGACAAATTTTCCTATGATATAGGAGGTAATTTTACAAATAGTAGTTTAGGTGAGATAAAAACATTTAGCGAATTTGTAGCTATCTTTGAACTAACTGCCCCATCATCAGGAACGGTAAACAAAGATACTAATAAAATAGTTTATGATGATGAATTTAGAACACTATATGAAGTAAAAGTTCAAAAAGAAGATAACGGAAACAAATACTATTTAAATAATGAACTTAGCCCAGATCTCTCTTTTTCTTCTGGTGAAAAGTATGTATTTGATTTAAATGATGAAACTGCCTCAAATCATCCTTTATCAATTTCTGAAACAAAGAATGGAACTCANAATGATGGGGCATCAGTTAGTAATGGAATAAAATATTATATAAAAGGCGATAGTGTAACTGAACAAGAATATTCATCATCATTTTCAGCAGATACAACACTTGAAAATGCGTTCGTTGTTTACGAGCCTTCATCATCTGATACTCTTCTTTATTATTATTGTTTATTTCATGGTGGCATGGCNAATGANGCCAAAATACTNNTTGATGGCTTTGTTGAGAAAATTCCNGAGGTAGTAGCCACAACAATAACTGTACAAAATTCTGGAGCGTCTGATTATGTTTTTACTGCAGAGGGCCTACAAGGNAATGATCCAACATTAACCTTAGTAAGAGGTAAAACATACGAATTTGATGTTNNTGCAGGAGGTCATCCTTTCTGGATAAAAACTTTACAGGGTACAGGTTCATCAAACCAATATAATGAAGGAATAACAAATAACGGTGCTTCAAGTGGAAAACTAACTTTTANTGTCTCTAATGATGCACCATCAACACTTTATTATAATTGCCAATTTCATGGGAGTATGACAGGAANAATAAATATTGTTGATAATAACGATAATGGGAATATTATTCAGTCAAGTGGCAGTAGNTCAAGNAACACTGGTTCTACTCCCAGTTATGGTGGTTATGTTTTAGATTTAGATCTACCTTATAGTTTTGATCAAGAAATTATTCCATCAAGTNGTTATGATATTTAAATGGTAAAAAATGACTGAANTTNTCACAATAGCACTATTATCAATAATGATTTTTTATTCATTTGGAATTGCTTTTAATGTTCATAAAACATTAGACAAAGAAAATGCTGGTAAACTTTTAAGAAAACTTTTTCCTCTATATTTTCTATGGGGCATAGTAATTTCAATAATTGCTGAAATTATATTTTTGTATCAAGGTCTCTCCCTTAAAGCACTTCTTATGGCTATAGTNGCAATAGGTTTCTTATACTCTAGACAAGTCTTAGTTCCGTTATTGAATAAAAATAGAGATTTAGCTGGCGAAGGTAATCCAGAAGCAAAGAAAGCCTTTGGCTCTCTTCATTTTAGAAGTGTCTCTATTAATATAGTCCAAATGGTATTACTAGTTTTAATACTAATAGTCTAAACAGACCTTTTGGCTTTATCAGAATCATTTGCTGATTTAATCATATTTCTAATACCATCCCAATCTTCATCTGTTAGTTTATCAAGACTTTGATAGAAATTTCCTGCTGATCCGAGATGACTCGCTCCATCAATTGCAATAGTTTGGCCAGTTAAGTAATCACAACCATCTGCCATTAAGAAAGTGGCAAGGTTTCTGAGCTCTTGCATTTCACCATTTCTTCTCATTGGTATTTTGTCATCATTTTCATTTGAATCCGTATCTTGTCCTGGACTAAGTCTCTCCCAAGCTCCTTTAGTTGGGAATGGACCNGGGGCAATGGCATTTAATCTAATTCCATAATGACCCCATTCAGCAGCAAGTGATTTTGTCATAATATTAACACCTGCTTTTGACATAGCGGATGGAACTGTGAATGGTCCTCCATTCCATATCCATGTAGTTAAAATAGATATTACTGATCCTTTAACACCTTCGTCTATCCATCTTGTACCACAAGCGTGAGTTAGGTAAAAAGACCCCCTGAAAACAATGTTAGATATAGCTTCAAAACCTCTTGGTGTGACATCTTTAGTAGGGGAAATAAAATTACCAGCAGCATTATTTACTAAACCAGTAAGAGCACCACCATCTTTCCAAATTGTATCAATCATATCATTAACTGCTTCTGAAACTCTAATATCACAAGCATAAGCTTTAATTTCTCCACCAGAGTCAGTAATCTCATTTACAGTTTCGTCTAAAACAGATTGTCTCCTTCCGCAGATATAAACACTAGCCCCTAAAGAGGCGTATTCNGCTGCCATTTCTTTTCCTAAACCAGTACCACCACCAGTGACTAAAATTCTTTTTCCTTTAAGAACATCTTTTTGAAACATATTATTCCCCTATGTAAGTTTATAACGACTAAATATTAATGAAACTACCCAACCTAAAAGTCCAGATAAAATAATTGCAATAATACCATAAAGTAATGCAAATTTATTNGCAAAAATCCATATNAATCTTGCAAATCCAGCTTGTTTTAAATCAATAATACTTTCAGCATAAGATATTGCTTCGCCATTTTGAAAAAGAAAATACCTTACAAAATATTTACCTTGAAGTGAGTTTGGAGGTAAANAGAANTCTGTTTTAAATAAGCCTACTTTACCGGGGCCAGATCTAAGAACTATATTTTCTTCATTTTCTAGAAATTGACCATCTTCAAACATTTCAGACCTCAGTCTTTTATCAAATTGAAATTGCTTAATTGAGCTATATTTTATATCTGCTTTGCCAAGTGGTAAATGTTCAATACCAAGTCCTAATTTATTTAGACCTTCTTGATTTGTAATTTCCTCAAGTGGCTTTGAGCTTAATAGATTATAATAACTAGGAACATTTTTATAGTAAGACTTACCTCTTCCCAACCAAAAACCAAAATACCTTCTTTTTTCCTGCATTGTTTGATTTTTTGGAGGGCCAACTACCTCTATAATGATATCTCTTTTTCCTGATGGTGTTGCACCAAATAAAACAATTTTTGTTCCTGAAATGCCTGGTTGAATTTCAACATCTCTTTCATTTGTATCTATTACCAAATCAAGAGGAGCTTGGGCTGTCATTATTAAGATTATTAAAAATATTTTTAGATAATTCTTTATCAATGTGATCCTCCCCCTCTAATTAAAGTAATGGTTTCCTCGGGCTTAATTAAAAGATCTGATGCCATAACAATTCCAACACTTAAAACCAATACTCCGAGAGCCACTCTTAAATATGGACCCTCTAGTTTACTGCTTAATTTTACTCCAATTTGAGCACCTACCGCTCCACCTAATAATAAAATTAGAGCTAAAACTACATCTACTGTTTGATTATGGAATGCATGTAAAAGTGTAACAATTGCCGTTACAAAAATGATTTGATAAAGTGAGGTTCCTATCACAACTGAAGTAGGCATTCGAATTATATATATCATTGCCGGTATCATTATAAATCCACCGCCGACACCCATAATTGAGGCCAATATACCAACAACAAAACCAACCAATAAAGGTGGGATTATAGAAATATATAGTCCTGATTTTTTAAATCTCATTCTAAATGGCAAACCCATTATCCAACTATGATGATAGGTTTTTTTTCTTTTTTTCTTTTTCAGATAACCTAGGCTATCTAAGCTTTCATAAAGCATAAAGCTACCAACACCGGTAAGAAAAAGAAAATATGTAAGAGTTATTAGAAGATCAA
>NYSO01000053.1 GCA_002683015.1 Rhodobiaceae bacterium | reverse complement strand
GGAATGGGACCAATTGCATGTAAAAGACATTTACAAGTTTATCTACCTAATCATCCAGTTGTTAAAGATTGCGGACCTACTACAGGAATAGGAGCAGTTTCAGCGGCTCCTTGGGGTAGCTCAAGTATTTTATCAATTTCTTGGATGTATATTAAAATGATGGGTTCACAAGGCTTGAAACTTGCAACACAAGTAGCAATATTAAATGCTAATTATATAGCTAAAAGATTGAAAGATCATTATCCAATTCTCTATAAAGGTACAAACGGAAATGTAGCTCATGAATGTATAATAGATATTCGTTCTATTAAAAGTGAAACAGGAATTACAGAGGAAGATATTGCTAAAAGATTAATTGATTATGGTTTTCATGCTCCAACAATGTCTTGGCCTGTAGCGGGAACGATGATGATTGAGCCAACTGAGAGTGAAAGTTTATCTGAACTAAATAGGTTTTGTGATACTTTAATTAGTATAAAATCGGAAATAAATATGATTAGTTCTGGTAAATTTGATAAATTAGATAATCCAATTAAAAATGCACCACACACTGATATGGAGTTAGCTTCTGATAATTGGAGTCACAAATATTCTAGAGAACAAGCTGCATATCCAGCTAAATTTTTGAAAACAAATAAATTTTGGCCTCCTGTTGCAAGAGTTGATAATGTTTATGGAGATAAAAATATATTTTGTACTTGTCCTAGTATGGATGAGTTTAAAGAAGATGCAGCATAATTATTAATGAGAATTGCTGTTGTTGGGTCAGGTATTTCAGGTCTAAGTGCTGCGTATTATTTATCTAAAAAATATCATGTAGATCTTTTTGAAAAAAATGATCATTTTGGGGGTCATTCACACACAATAGATTTATTTTTTGGAGAAAAAAAGGTTTCTGTTGATATCGGTTTTATAGTTTTTAACTTTCAAACCTACCCAAATCTGGTGAATTTTTTTAAAGAAAACGATATTCAAATCGAAAAGAGTAATATGTCTTTTTCAGTTTCAGTAGATAATACAAGATTAGAATATTGTGGAAAAGGTATAAGCGGCATTTTTTCAAATAAAGACAATTTATTAAATATTAAATTTTTAAAAATGTTTTTTGATATAATTAGATTTTATAAAAAAAGTAATCAATCATCTATTAAAACTGAAAAAATTACTTTGGGTGATTATTTAAAAAAGAATAAATTATCTAAAACATTTATTAATTATCATATTATACCAATGGTCTCTGCAATTTGGTCTATGCCTCCTTATGAAGCAAGTAAAATGCCAATCAGTTTTTTTCTAAAATTTTTTCAAAATCATGGTTTATTTAAGATAAAAAACAGACCTCAATGGTATACAGTCTCTAATAGAAGTAGATCATATGTTAGTAAAATTATTTCTCAAATAAGTGGTGAACATTTTAAAAATTATAAAGTCACAAAAATAAAAAGAAAATCTTCTGGTTTAGATTTATATTACGGTGGAGAAAGTGAGTTTTTTGATTATGATAAAGTAATATTAGCGACACATGCCGATGAGGCTTTACAATTAATTGAAAATCCTACAGAGGAAGAAAAAAAAATTCTTTCTAATTTTAGTTATAAAGAGAATGTAGCTTATATTCATACTGATCAGCGAGCTATGCCAAAAAATAAAAAAGCTTGGTCTTCGTGGAACTCTTCAATAGACAACATAGACCTTAAAAAAAATTCAATTACTTATTGGTTAAATCTTTTACAAAACTTAAAGAGCGAGGAAAATATTTTTTTAACATTAAACCCTTATTTCAAAATTGAGGAGTCTAAGATATTAAAAAAAGTAAAATTTACTCATCCATACTATGATCAAAGAGCATTAGATGCTCAATCTGAACTAGTTAAAATACAAAATAAAAAAGATTTACTTTTTTGTGGAAGTTATTTTGGTTACGGATTTCATGAAGATGGAATAAAGTCATCTATCGAAATGATTAGAAACCTTGATGATTGACTCTTATATATATAATGGAACTGTAATCCATAAGCGATTCAAACCAAAAGAACATTTCTTTAAGTATAAAGTTTTTTCATTATTAATTAATTTGTCAGAACTTGATGAAATAAATAAAAGAATAAGTTTTTTTTCTCTTAATAAATTTAATCTAATTAGTTTTTATGAAAAAGATCATGGAGGCCGCGATGGCACATCATTAGTTGATTGGGTAAAAATAAACCTAAAAAATAGTAAGATAAAAACTGATAATATAAAAATTAAACTTTTATGTTATCCTAGGATACTTGGTTATGTTTTTAATCCACTAAGTATTTTTTTTATATATGATAAAAATGAAAATCTTATCTCTATTTTATATGAGGTTAAAAATACATTTGGTGAACAGCATACATATATTTTTAGGATAGAAAGTGATAATAAGTTAATTCAAAATAATTGTTCAAAAAAATTTCATGTTTCACCTTTTATTGAGATGGATTGTAATTATTTTTTTAAGATACTTAATCCAGAGGAAAAATTGTCAGTTGTAATTGATCAGTACGACAATAAAGAAAAAATTCTTTTTGCGTCGCAAGAGGGAACTAGGTCAAATCTAAATAGCAAAAATTTAATGAATTCCTACTTAAAACACCCATTAATGACATTTAAAATTATTTCTGCGATACATTTTGAAGCGTTTAAATTGTGGATTAAAGGAATTAAATTAATAAGAAGAAAATTTAAAATTAAAAATAATATAACAGTAGAAAATTAATGTTTTTAAATAAAGCTGCAGATAAACTAGTTTTCAAATTTCTTAATAAAATAAATTATGGTCACCTTGAATTAACCACATCAGAGGGAAAGATTTTAACATTTGGTAATTCAGATGCAAAATTGAAAACAAATATTATAATTAAAAACAAAAATTTTTGTTACAATCTTATCAGAGGCGGTAGTATTGGATTTGCTGAAAGTTATATGCGAGGTGAATTTGAAACTGATAATTTGTCAGATTTAATTGAATTAACAGCAAGAAATATTGAGGTAATATATAAGTTTTCAGGACTTCTTGATTTTCCTTTAATAAATTTTGTAAAAAATAAAATAATCAAAAATACAAAAAGGAGAAGTAAGGTAAATATCGCAAAGCATTACGATTTAGGAAACGATTTTTTTTCTCTTTGGTTAGATGATACACTTACTTACTCAAGTGCAATTTTTGATGAAAAATCAAAAAATCTTGTTGAAGCTCAAAATAATAAATATCAAAAATTAATAAATTTAATCAAACCCAATAATGGTGACAAAGTTTTGGAAATAGGTTGTGGTTGGGGCGGATTTGCAGAATACTTAGGTAAGAAATATGATGTGAAACTTGATTGTATAACAATATCCAAAAAACAATTTGAATATGCAAAAAAAAGAATTTTTAATTGTGGTTTAAACGAAAAAGTAAATATTGAAATTAAGGATTATCGTGATCTCAAAGGTCAATATAATTCAATTGCTTCGATTGAGATGATAGAGGCGGTTGGACAAAATTATTTAGAGGGGTATTTTAAAACTATAAAGAATAATTTATCTGATGGTGGAAAAGCTGCAATACAATCAATTACTATAGACGATAGGTTATTTGACAGATATAGAAATAAACAAGATTTTATCCAAAAATATATTTTTCCAGGAGGATTTTTACCAAATAAGAATAGTATCAATCAGTATGTTTCTGATAATGGTTTAACTATAAATTCTTATATTTCTTACGCAGATCATTACGCGAATACATTGGCTATATGGAAAAAAGATTTTTTAAAAAAATGGGAATTAATTAAAGATCAAGGTTTTGATTTAACATTTAAGAGAATGTGGGAATTTTATTTATCTTATTGTGAGGCTGGTTTTAAATCAAAGAATATAGATTTAATTCAATTTTCAATGCAAAATAAATAATAATTTGTGGAGGTGTTTATGCGTTATTTCAAAATTGTAAAATCAATTTCATTGATAATTCTTGTATTTTTAATTACAAGTTGCTCAAATAATAGTGCTATGAAACCAGAAGATTTTAAAAACAAAGAACCAAGATTAGTTATTGAGGAATATCTATCTGGTAATGTAAAAGCTTGGGGTGTTCTACAAAATAGATCAGGAAAGCTGACGAGACAATTTTCTGCTGATTTAAATGGAACTTGGGACGGAAAACAATTAATTTTAAAGGAAATTTTTAATTGGGATGATGGAGAAGTACAAAATAGAGAATGGACTATTACAAAAATAGATGAACATAATTATGAAGGAACTGCTGGAGATGTTGTNGGAAAAGCNNNNGGTTATTCTTATGGTCCNGCTTTTAANTTTGAATATGTNTTNCTNGTNCCGGTNAAAGGTAANGAANTNAAAATTACNTTTGANGANTGGATCTTTAAACAAGATGATAGAGTTGCAATTAATAGAGCNACCATGACCAAATTTGGATTTAAAGTAGCTGAATTAACAGTTGTTTTTGTTAAGGANTGATTACTTTTTTTGATATTTTGTTAATCTTCCAACTAAACTAAAATAAATTTTACTAGGCAGAAAGCTCAACAATTTTAAAGTTATCGTNAGNGCCTTTGGAAAATGAATTTCAAATACATTCTTATTTATTAAACCTTCATAAATNTGATCAGCAGCATACTCCGGNGTTTTTAAAAATGGCATTTTAAAATCATTTTTGTCAGTCATTGGTGTTTTAATAAATCCAGGGGATACCAAACAAACACGAACATTGGATCTTTTAAAATCAAAGAATAAACTTTCAGCTAANTTATTCAAAGCAGATTTAGATGGTCCATAGCCAGTTGAGTTTGGTAATCCTCTATATCCTGCTATAGAGGAAACAATAGTGATTATACCACTTTGTTTATCTTTAAAGTGTTTTTCTACAGCCTTTATACTATTAACTGTTCCAAAAAAGTTTACTTTGAAAACATTTTCCATTTCATCGACATCAATATCCTTTTCTTTTTTTGGATTCCATGTTCCAGTAGAAAAAAAACAAATATCAATTTCATTAAATTTATTTTTAATATCATTAAAAGTTTCATTACATTTTTTTTTATCTGTTACATCTAATGGAAATGAGCTTATATTTTCATAATTTTCTGAAATTTCCTTCAATAAACTTTCTCTCCTAGCTGAAATGGCTACATTCCAACCCATATTTGCAAATTTTATGGCCAATGCTTTACCAATACCTGTACTTCCACCAGTTATCCAAATAGTTTTTTTATTCATACTTNAAAGATGTATAATACTTATATGTTAAAAAATAAAATTCTATCATTTGTTCTATTTTTAATTATTACATATTCTGCTTCATTTATCGGTGGGATGGCGACAATAAGTTTTAAGGAACCTTGGTATTCTGAGCTCATTAAATCAAATTTCAATCCCCCCGACTGGATTTTTGCTCCTGTATGGACAATGCTTTACTTTTTAATGACTTTAGCTATTTGGTTCTTTTGGCATAGCAAGAAAAGAGACATGAATACAGTTTATATTTATTTTATTCATATACTGTTTAATACAACTTGGAGTGTAGTATTTTTTGCTTATCATAACATTTTATTAGCTCTTATTAATTTAATGANTCTTTTAGGTTTGATAATTATTCTTATTCTAAGGTTTANGCGTGTCAATAAANNCAGTGCTTATTTAATGATTCCCTATTTACTTTGGAGTTCGTATGCACTATTTCTCAATTTTAACTTATTTTTATTAAATTAATTATGGATGATGTTGTAATAGTTGGAGGTGGAATTATTGGTACAGCTACTGCATACTTTTTATCTAAAGAAGGAAGAAAAGTAAAAGTCATTGAGAGAGACCCAACATACAAGACAGCGTCTTTTCCTTTGTCTTTAGGTGGTTTTAGAAGACAATTTTTTCAAACAGAAAATATTTTACTTGGTAAATTTGCAAGAGAATTTATTTTTCAAATACCAGAATTACTTAAAACAGAAAAAAATCCCAAACCAACAGCAAGCATGGTGACCAATGGTTATTTATTGATGTTCGGACCTGAACATGCAGAGGAACAATATAAGGCTTTAGAAAATCATAGAGCATGTGAAGCGGGTACAAAAAATATTAAAGGTTCAGAACTAACTAATTTTTTTCCATATATAAATAGCGAAGGTATAGAAACAGCAACATTTACAGACAATCAAAGCGAAGGATGGATTGATCCTTTTATGTTTCATGGTGCATTAAAAAGCAAAGCAATGGAACTAGGTGCTGAGTTTGTTAAAGGAGAAATCAAATCTCTCTCTGAAATAAAAGCAAAAACAATTATTTCAGCAGCGGGTTGTTGGACAAAAGAATTATTAGAAGATATTCCGGTAGTTCCGCAAAAACATACCGTCTTTAGAGTAAAATGCCCTAA
>NYSO01000052.1 GCA_002683015.1 Rhodobiaceae bacterium | reverse complement strand
AAAATTATTTCGCAATAGATTAAGAAATTAATATCCATAAAATACAATAACTTAGCTTATACATATTATATTGTGTCAAAAATATGACATTTTCTATAAAAGAAAAAAAATGGCGGGATTTCAATGAAAAAAAATAATGAAATTAGTGATAATTTTTTAAATTTAATTAAAATTGTAGAGAAATTGAGGGATAAAGAGAATGGTTGTCTATGGTGCAATTCTCAAACATCTGAAAGTATAGCTAAATATTCAATTGAGGAGGCAAACGAGGTAATTGATGCAATCAAAGCAGGAGATAGCTCTAATATATGCGAAGAATTAGGTGACTTGTTATTCCAAGTAATATTTCATTCACAAATTAAAAGTGATGAAAAGGAATTTGATATTAATGATGTTATAGTATCAATAAATAAAAAAATGATCAGAAGAAATCCTCATGTTTTTAATAACAAAAATAACAAAAAATTCACATTAAATGAGATTGAGGAAAATTGGATTAAGATTAAAAATGAAGAAAAAAATTAATCAATAAAATTTGAAGAATCCAATGGAAGAATTGTTGAAATTGAGTGCTTATATACTAATTGAATATTATCATCTCTTTTTAACAAGAAACTATTTTTTCCCATGGCAATTATGCTGCCTTCTAATTTTATACCATTAACAAGGAAAACCGTTAAAGCTTTTGAGTTCTCAATAGCATGATTAATAAAATCAGTTTCTATATCGCTTGATTGATTTTCATCTGAGGTTTCGACTGCTTCTTTTAACATTATATGTCTCACTTTGTTATGTTAAAATTTTGAAAGGACCCCTCACCTAATCAAAATCATAAATTATCATTACAGTATGATAAAAAGCTATATAAATATGATTTACTTATTTATTGCAACCCTAAATATTACTAATAATAATCAGGACTTATTCTAAAAAACTGCTCAACCATATGAATACAATGCGGCTTGGAAAAAATTACTATACTATCTCCCTCTTTGATAAAAGTATCCCCTGTTGGCATAACAAACTTTTCTTTTCTAATTATTCCTCCTATTCTTAAGCCAGGATCTAATTTTAATTCTTCAATTGTTGGTCCAATCAATTCTGATGAAGATGATACCTCACCCTCTATCACCTCTGCATCACCATTTATTAATGAATAAAGCCTCTTAATATGACCCTTTCTGACATGTCTTAAAATTGAAGAAATTGTGATTGCCTTTGGATCAATAAATTCTCCTATTTTTAGAGACATAATTAATGATTGAAAGTCAGATGTATTCAAAAGAGCAAGGGATTTTTTGCATCCTTCACTTGATGAAAAAGCTGCTGAAAGGAAATTTACCTCATCACTATCGGTTAATGAAACTAATGTTTCAGTATTTCCTATATCTGCCTCGTGAAGAATTTCACGATCAGTGCCAGATCCATTTAAAACAGTAATATCATTATATTTATCAGATAAAATTGAAGCATTATTTTCATTATTTTCAATTACGGTTAATTTGATCTTATCGGCCATTGTGTCAATTAATGATGCAACCTCACTGCCAACAGATCCTCCTCCAACTAAAACAACTTTTCTTGCTTCTTTTTCTGGATGACCAAAAATAGAAACTGCTCTTCTTGATAGTTCTGAAGGGCAAACTAAATAAGCTATATCTCCCACTATAAGCTTCTCATTTGATTTTGGAATAATCATTTTATTACCCCTTTGCAATCCAACAATTACAGTTTTTAGATCAGGGAATAAATTAGTTAAATCTGAAATTTCTGTTTCAATAATTGGGCAATTTTCATCAATTTTTATTCCAAGAAATTTTAATGANCCATTTACAAAGGGAATATTCTCAATTGCTCCAGGTATTTCTAGTCTTCTTAATACATTTTTAGCTACTTCATTCTCAGGTGAAATAATAACACTTACAGGTAATTTATCACTGGTAAATAAGTCTTGATGAGACGGGTCGAGATAAGACTTATCCCTTATTCTGGCAATTCTTTTTGGAACTTCAAAAATTGAGTGTCCTATTTGGCAAGCGAGCATATTTATTTCATCTGATGATGTGATAGCTATCATCATATCTGCATCTTTAGCTCCAGCTTTTTCTAGAATATCAGGATGAGCTCCGTGACCAACAACACCTCTAATATCAAGTTTATTAGTTAACTTTCTTACTAAATTTGGCGAAGAGTCAATTATTGTAACCTCATTACCTAATGAGGATAATTTCTCAGCAATAGATGCCCCACTCTTTCCNGCTCCACAGATTAATATTTGCATAATTTTCTCAGAGATTAATATCCAATAATATTTCTATAACGTTCATTTGGCATAATATTTAGATCTTTCATTTTTCTATGNAGCGCAGTTCTATCCATNCCAATAAAATTAGCAGTTTTTGATATATTGCCGTTAAATTTTTTAATTTGAGCAAGTATATATTTTTTTTCAAAATGCGATCTAGCTGTTCTAATATCCATATCCAAATCAATGACTAAAAATTTATCCATAAACTCCCCTTTCAAATAAATATAGTTGCTTTAATACAACTTATAAATATTGATGTCACTAAATAGTTCTAATTTTTATATTCTATTTTTGGAAAAATTATTACTGGCTCTTTAATAGCTTTTCCAGGGGTTAGTGAAAATTCATCACTAATAAAGCTTAGAGCTCTCTCATCATCCTTAATACATAAAAGATCTAATAATCTTTTACAGGATTCTGGCATAACAGGTTGAAGCATTATTGAAATTCTTCTAATCATTTCAACCGTTACCCACAAAACAGATTGCATTCTCATTAAATCATTATTTTTTAGTTCCCAAGGTTTTTGATCGGAAAAATATTTATTTGTTAGAGAAACAATATTAAAAACTTCCTCAATATAAGAATTTATTTGGAATTTATCCATCATCTCAAATATTTTATTAATTTTATCCTCTGGTAAATTTAAAAGCTTTTGATCAATGTCATTCAAATTATTTTTT
The DNA here is from genome assembly GCA_002683015.1 of Rhodobiaceae bacterium. Taxonomy (GTDB): domain Bacteria; phylum Pseudomonadota; class Alphaproteobacteria; order MED-G09; family MED-G09; genus MED-G09. Next base: position 5,524 of record NYSO01000052.1, on the reverse strand, counting down.
TCAGGAACCNTANTATTACAATGTTTTTTAACCATACTAAGGCATCTTTGNGAGAGATTTCCTAAATCATTTGATAAATCAGAATTAACTCTATTAATCAAAAGTTCATCACTATAATTACCATCATTCCCAAAAACAGCCTCTCGCATTANAAAATATCTTAATTGATCAACTCCAAATGTATCAATTAATTCCATCGGATCTTCAATATTACCAAGACTTTTAGACATTTTTTCACCTTTATTNAGAATAAAGCCGTGCGCAAAAATCTTTTTTGGAATTTCTATGCCTGCAGACAATAAAAAAGCNGGCCAATAAACAGCATGAAAGCGGGTAATGTCTTTTCCGATTAAGTGCAAATCAGCNGGCCAAAAACTTTTAAANCTGTCATCATTTTCATTNGGCCAATTTAAAGCGGATATATAATTAGTTAGAGCATCTACCCAAACATAAATAGAGTGTTCTGGGTCATTTGGAACTTTAATACCCCACTCCAAACCNTTTCTAGAAATCGATATATCATTTAGACCATTTTTAACAAAGTTCCTAATTTCATTAATTCTGCTTTTAGGTTGAATAAAAAATTCATTTTCTTCATATAANTTTAATAATTTATCTTCATAATTTGATAATTTAAAAAAATAGCTGTTTTCNTCTACCCACTCAACAGCATTATTGNTTGGTGATACATACTCATCTTTTTCATTTTTCTTAAGCTCACCTTCCTGATAAAAAGCTTCATCAACAATAGAATACCAACCAGAATACTTTCCTAAATAAATATCNCCGTTTTTCTNCATTCTTTGCCAAATATCTCTTACAGCGTTTTTATGCCTTTCTTCAGATGTTCTTATAAAATCATCATTTGAGCAATTAAGCTTTTTCGACATTTTTATGAAATTTTGAGACATATCATTGGCAAGCTTATCTGGTGTAATATTTAAATTTTCAGCTTTTTGCTGAACTTTAAGGCCATGCTCATCAGTGCCAGTTAGAAAAAAAACTTTTTTACCCCTAAGTCTATTAAACCTAGCAATAACATCTGCGGCAATTACCTCATAAGCGTGACCCATATGCGGTGGTCCATTTGTATATGAGATAGCTGTGCTTATAAAAAAATTTTCCATCTTAATGCTTTTGTAATTTTGTTATCTTATCTAAATTTGAAATAATACTAAGAATTGTTTGTTTTTTATTTAATTTATAAACCCTCTCTTGGCTAATTAAATCTAAAATACTATCCCTGATACTAAAAATTTCATCATTATTGGTTATAAAATTAGGATTATAAATTGCTTTCTCTTTTATATACGAATTTAATTTGAAATTTAAAANTTCAGTAAAAACATCAAATTTATTTATACCTACTCCATCCTGTAAAATAAAATCAGAAAAATCATAAATACTNTCGCTTAACTCTCCTTTTTCAAAAACACCATTAATCACACTAGATATTTTTAGGGAATCCGAATGAAGTAAATTTTCTAACCTGCCAAAGCTACCATTTGCGTTGATGATTAAGTTATCTAATTCATTTTTCAAAATGCCAGGTTTTAATAATTTAATCCTATCAATCATAATTTCATCACTTAAATTATGAAACCTTAACTCTAGACATCTAGACTTTATAGTATCTAAAACCATTCCTATATTATGTGAAATTATTAAAAATAAACAATTTGAAGGTGGTTCCTCTAAAATTTTTAGAATTGTATTTGTTGAGGAAACATCAATAAAATCTATTGAGTCTAATATACAAATTCGCCATTTGTTCATTGATGATGTTTGCGAAAAAAATTGAGAGCACTTTCTTATTTGTTCAATAGAAATGAAAGATTTCTTATTATTTTCTTCAGGCTCAATTACTAAAAGATCAGGGTGTGAGTTGGCTTCTATGAGTTTATTCACTTTATCATTATTAAAAACATCAAAATCTTTTGTTTTATCATTGGCCAGTAATTTTCTAGAGAATGCATAAGCAAAAGTGGCTTTTCCGATACCTTTGTCACCTGAGAAAATATATGCATGATGAAGAGAGTTTTTTAAAAATGAATTTGTAAGATAACTAATATTTTCTTTATGACCCTTAACTGAATAATTAGAACGAGGTTTTATAATATATTCTNTATCATCATTCATTTTAGATCTTAAATCTCTTTTCAATTTCCTCAAAAATAATATCTGATATTTTATTAATTTCTTGGCTAGCATTTATAACAANAGAATTCTCAGAATAAGTTTTAGAAAAANCTAAAAAAGCNTTCCTAAGTTTTGTATGAAAACTAATATCCATTTTTTCAAATCTATCTTCATTTGTGTGTCTGCCCATAGTTCTCTTTATTCCCTCCATTGGGTCAATATCTAAAAAGAAAACTAAGTCTGGCTCAATTTCACCAATGGATATCTTTTTGAGAGCCTCCATTGCTTCAAGACCCAGTCCATGTCCTAAACCTTGATACGCATATGTTGAGTGATAGAATCGATCACAAAGAACCCACTTACCATTTTCAAGCGATGGGATTATTAAATTTTTAGTATGTTCGTACCTTGATGCAAACATCAATAAAGCTTCCGTCATAGGCTCCCATTTATTAACCTCACCAGTTGTAACTAATTCTCTTAAAATTTCTGCAGACGGAGTTCCGCCTGGTTCTCGAGTACAGACTACATCAATCCCCTTATCAATTAATTTTGATTTTAAAATATTTATTTGTGATGACTTTCCAGAGCCCTCGCCGCCTTCAAATGTAATAAATTGACTTGCCATAACTAGTTAATTAAATACCCTATTTTTTGAATTGTCCTTCCAAAAATATTACTTCTTTCAATTTTTTCACCTGAAATAAGATTAAAATCCATAATCTCTTCTTTATCATTAAATAAAATTAACTTTCCAATGACTTGATCTTCTTCTACTGGAGCAATGATTGGTTCATTAAACAAAATTTTAGCATTTAAATTTCTTTTTGTTCTTATGTTAAGTAATAAATTTATATCCTCAGAAATTAGCATGTTAAGATTGCTTTTTTTACCTTCCCAAACTTTTACTTTTTTTACAATATCGTTGTTTGTAAATAACTTATATTTCCTAAAACTCTTTTGGCCATAATTTATTAACTTTTGCATTTCCATTGTTCGACTGTCCCTTGAAGATAGGCCGCTAACTATACCTATAAGTCTTATATTCTCTTTTTTAGATGATACAATCATACTGTATCCCGACTGACTTGTTTTACCTGTTTTTAATCCATCAATACCTAAATTATTACCTAATAAATTATTTCTATTAGGCTGAAAAATCCCATTCCAGGTAAAGCTTTTTTCAGAAAAATAATGATAAAAATTTGGAAAATCTCTAATTAATGATTTTGCGAGAATAGTCATATCTAAAGGGGTAGAATAATGATTATCATCATGAAGACCTGTAGAGTTTGCAAAATTTGTATCATTCATACCAAGTTTTTTTGCGTAGGAATTCATTTCATCAGAAAATATTTCTTCAGATCCAGAAATTGCCTCAGAAATGGCAATACATGCATCATTTCCTGATTGAATTACAATTCCCTTAATAATATTTTCAACAGATATATAAGAAGAAACTTCTGCAAACATTGTTGAAGACTCTGAAACTGCTCCGCCTTTTCTCCATGCATTTTCAGAAATAAAGATCTTTTCGTCCAATGAAATAATATTTTTCTCTAAATAATCAAACAAAACATATAAAGTCATTAATTTTGACATCGATGCGGGATAAATTTTTTTTCTTGAATTTTTTTCATACAAGACTTGATCAGTCTCATACTCAATAAGAAGTGCGTAATCAGCATCGGACTTGAAAGAATGCGCAAAATTAGGAGAAAAAATAAGAATAATAATCAAAATTTTTATTTTTCTAAAAGCAATTTGATTTAATAAATTAATTAATATTTTCAATAATAGCATCTTTAAAACCTTTTTCTTTAAGATTACTTAATACACGCTCTGTATAATTTTTATTTGCAAATGGTCCTAGCAGCACTTTATACCCTAATTGATTTTTATTTATTTCAATATTACCAAAATTTTTTAACTGTGATTTAATTTTTTCTACATTATTGATTTCAGAAAACAGGCCTATTCTAATATAAAAAGATCTTTTGTCCTTTTCTTTGCCAACTTTCTTTTTCAGTTTAATAATTTTTCCTTCCTTATCATAAACTTTTGCCCTCCCATAATATTCAACAATTACATTTGCTGTACCATTTTTTTGGAAACCAAGAATTGATGCTGCTTTTTTTGAAACATCAATAATTCTATTTTTTACAAAAGGTCCTCTATCATTAACTCTAAGAATTAAAGACCTATTATTTTCAATATTTGTCACTTTTACAAGGGATGGTAATTGAAGGGTTTTATGAGCGGCTGTTAATAAGTTCATATTAAAAATCTCTCCATTAGCAGTCTTTTTTCCATCAAAATTAGGACCATACCATGAAGCAACTCCGCTTTCTAAATAATNAAAACTCTCTTTTGGATAAAATGTTTTACCTTCAATTTGATAAGGCTTTCCTATTTTATATTCTCCTCCAGAAAAAGGAGATTTTTTAANTGAAAAATTTTTATTCGAAGGTGCACATGAAGAAATAATTAACAAAAAAATTAGAAAAATATATTTTAATTTATTCATATTTTTTATGATAACAAGATTCGCTATTCACAAAACTATCAGAATATTTAGAATGCTAACTAAAGGNGATTTTATGCATANAAATTTCGAGCTTATAGAAACAAATAATATTAAAATTAATACTCTTGTNGAAGGTGATGGTAAACCAGTNATTTTNGTTCATGGCTGGCCAGAAAGTTGGTATAGCTGGAGAAACCAAATNGAACCATTTAAAAACGCTGGCTACAAAGTGATAATTCCTGATATTCGTGGATATGGAAAATCGAGCAACCCAAAAGAAATTGAAAAATACACATTAAAGGAAATTACAAAAGATATTATTAATATTTTAGATTTCTTAAATGAGGATGATGCTCATATAGTTGGTCATGATTGGGGTGCTCCTATTAGCTGGTATACCTCCTTATTATTTCCAGAGAGAATAGTTTCGGTTTCAGGATTATCGGTTCCATTTAATCCCTTTTTAGATATCCCTCCTACAGAAGTATTCAAACAAATATTTGGAGATGATTTTTTCTATATTCTTTATTTTCAAAAATATGGTTTAGCTGAAAAAGAACTTGAATTTGATTTAAATAAATCTTTAAGACAAATTTATTGCAATTCTGATTATAAAGGTATGAAAAAAAGAATAGATTTAGCATCAAAAGGAAAGGTAAAGAAAAAAGATAAAAATTCATCTTTTCTTGAATATGAAGATCTTCCCAGCAATCTACCGAATTGGCTTTCTCAAGATGATCTTAACTATTTTGTAAAAGAATTTGAAAATAGCGGAATGACAGGTCCACTAAATAGATACAGATGTATGGATTTGGACTGGAAAGAGCTTAAAGATTTATCTCTTAATAAAATTGAAAA
>NYSO01000007.1 GCA_002683015.1 Rhodobiaceae bacterium | reverse complement strand
CCAAACACCTCTCATATAGAGATAATGCCAAAACGCCACACCAGTAACTAAACCAGCTACTGATAATGATGTTTTCCATTTGCCATGAACTCTGTCTCTTTCAACAAAGAAGAAAACAGTAGCAGCAAGCATAGCAGCTGTTACCAGCCAGAATGTTACTCCTGTTACGTCACTTGTCTGCAGATCCGCAGCAAATGCTGGAAGTGCTACTGCACCAACCATCATTAATAAAAATTTCATATATAACTCCTTATAAGTAGATTGGAGTACAAAATACTCCCCCCCGTTAATATACAAGAATCTATGATACCAAAATCTCAAAAGGTAGCAAATTTGAGATATCTATTATAAGTAAACGTTATTTTTAATTATTTATATTAAATATCTAGCTTTTGATCATTAACTAAGACAATTGTTATTAAAAGTTCAAATATGAATATATTTATCCTGTGATAATATATTTGAAAAAAGAGTTTTTATGAAAAATGTCACATCTTTGAAACCTTTGAATGGAGTAAAAGTAATAGAGCTATCAAATATGATCACATGCTCATTAGCAGCAATGACACTATCATCTCAGGGTGCTGAAGTTATAAAAGTTGAGCCTCCACATATGGGTGACAAGATGAGACCACTAGGAACTCAAAAGAATGGAGTATCNGGATTTTTTCATAATTGTAATCGNGGGAAAAGATCTCTTGCAATAGATCTTAAATCTGAAGNGGGCGTTCAAGCTATGAAAGAGCTTATTTCTGAAACTGATATCTTAATGCACAACTATAGACCAGGAATTATGGATAAATTNGGCCTNGGATCAGATANTATGAGAANGATAAATCCANAACTAATTTACATAGCTGTAAGTGGATTTGGNACTAAAGGACCAATGGCTGATNTACCAGCATTTGATCATGTGATACAGGGGTTNGCTGGCTTTACTGATCTTCAGTCATCAGATGATAANTCCTTTGATTTTATAAAAACTTTTATTTGCGANAAAGTTACAGCNTATACAGTNTGTCAGGCNGCTACTGCAGCTTTGCTTGCAAGAACAAGTACAAGAGTTGGNCAACATATAGATATTTCTATGCTCCATGCATGTTTGTCATTTATGTGGCCAGATGGAATGATGCACAGAACTCTCAAAGATGATGATAGATTTGAAATGTCTCCTGGATCAGATTATTTTCAAACNATTAATTATAGCGATGGTGGAATTGCTTTAGCTGCTNTAACAGATGAGCATTATGAAGTNGTTTTACCTATGTTGGGTTACCCTGAGCTTGTTGGCACCCCATTGTTTTCTTCAATTGCATCCAGAATGTCTAANATGAAAGAAGTNATGAAAACCTATAAAGANCCNAAAAAAGATATAGGTGTTGATAAAGCTCTTGAGATTCTTACAAAAGCTGATATTCCATGCTCNCCNTGTATCAAAAGAGATGAAATAGAAACAGTTGAGCAAATAAAAGCAATAGGCGCACTCGAAACTTATGTTACTAAAGCTATGGGTGAGCTTACTGTAACGACCCCACCAGTTTTATTTGAGGGNAAGTCNACTTCGCATGCNGAACCAAGNCCATTATTNGGTGAACATAGTAGAGATATACTNGAAGANATTGGTTGGGANGACTCNAAAATAACCAAACTCATAGATTCTGGTGTTGTATCAANAACAAGTNTTTAAAAGATATTTCCATTAATAATACAATTTAGGTATTATTTTGNTATGAAAGTAGCTATTTATCCTGGTTCGTTTGATCCAATAACGTTCGGTCACATGGACATTATTGATAGAGCAAGTGCTCTTTTTGATAAAGTTATTGTTGCAGTAGCAAAAAGTGAAGCAAAAAATACTTTATTTAGCTTAGAAGATAGAGTNAAATTAGCTAAAACAATATATGAGGATAATCCAAAAGTTGAAATTNTAGATTTCCCAAGACAGCTAACAGTTGATGTCGCAAAAGATCANGGTGCATGCGCAATNATTNGAGGTCTNAGAGCAGTATCAGACTTTGAATATGAATTTCAGTTGGCAACAATGAANAGATCNTTAGCACCTGATATTGAAAGTATATTTTTAACTCCAAAAGAAAGCCTAATTTATGTTTCTTCAAGNTTAATTAAAGAAATTTGTGATCTTAAAGGGGATATATCNAAGTTNGTGCATCCTTCTGTTGAACAAGCTCTNAAGGCNAAGCTAGGTTCTTAAACCTGGCATTTTTTNCAATAAAACGTAGACCTTTGACCAACAACAATTTTTTGTATTTTATGTTTACATTTTTTACATGGCATNTCTTCTAANCCATAAACATTNAGCTCAAGTTTAAAATATCCTTCACTTCCATCAGCTGAATAAAAATCNTTTAAAGTAGTGCCTCCCATCTTTATTGCTTTTTTAAGAACTTTTTTAATTGCTTTAGTTATNTCATCNCATTCTGAAAGGCTAATTTTCATCGCTGGTCTTAGNGGATTAATAGATGCAAGAAATAGNCTTTCAGAGGCATATATATTGCCNACACCAACCACTTTNTTTTGATCCATNAGCAATTTTTTAATATTAAGTTTGCTATTTTNACATAAGGATCGNAGNTAGTCTTTATTAAAATTTCTAGATAAAGGTTCAATTCCCAGGTTTGATATGAGAGGGTGCTCATTGATATTTTTGGTTATGTGAAGCGAGCCAAATCTTCGTACATCATTAAAAATAATTTTTTTATCTTTAAAAATAAATTCAACATGATCATGTTTTTTAAAAAAATTATCTTTTTTATTTTGTATTCTTAATTTGCCAGACATTCCCAGATGCAGCATTAAGGAATACGTATCGAGCTCAATAATAATATATTTAGCTCTTCTCGATATTTTATTAATTTTTTTATTAGAGGTTAATGTTTCAAGTTCTTTGTCAACCTCCCATCTGAGATTTCTATTGTGAATTACAATTTTTTCAAGAATAGAATTTTCAAATTCATTTATTGCTCTAACGGTAGTTTCAACCTCAGGCAATTCTGGCATGTATTAATTTAAAAGGTTATTAATTTCTACAATATCACTTGGATCAATAGTTCCTGCCGCAAGCGCAAGTCTGAGGTTAGCAAGAATATAATCGTATTTAGCATTAGCGAGATTTTTTTCAGCGCTATAGAGATTCTTTTCAGCTTGAAGAAGGTCAACAACATTTCTTGTACCAACTTTATAACCAACCTGAGTAGCTTCCAAGGCACTAGTTGCTGATATAACCGCTTGTTTCTGAGCTGTCACATTAGCTACTAATGTATTTACGTTTGAAAATTGTGATCTTACTTCTTGTATTATTCTTCTTTCAGTGAATAAAGTATTTTCATCAGCTTGACTATATTGTGAATANGCTTGTTTTCGTCTTGAGTTAACTGCACCACCTTGAAACAATGGCATACTAAGTTGAATAGAGTAATTTCTTCTTCCTGTTACCGCAGGAACAGGAATGCCCTGACCATTTATACTAAAGCCTTCATAGTTAAATTGATTAGTTTCAGATTCAGAACCTGATCCTACTATATCAATTTTTGGTAAATGATTTGAAGCCGCGCTTCTGGCATTACTTTTAGCTGCATCTTTTCTGAGATAAGCAGCTTTAAGTTGATAATTATTTTTTAGAGCTAACTGAACCCATTCCTCTTTAGAATTTGGAAAAGGTGATGATATTTGAAGAGAATCCCCTAATTGATCCAATGAAAATATTTCTCTCCCAATAAGAGCATTTAATGCTTCTCGAGCAGAGAAAAGATTGCCTTCATTATTAATCCTAGCTGCTTTGCTAAGATCAAATGCTAATTGAGCCTCCTGAACACCAGTTATGGCAGACAAGCCCACCTCATATCTTTGTTGAGCTTGATCTAGTTGTTTCTTTATAGCTTTTTCTTCAGACACTGATGCATTTAAGTTGTCAATTGCACGTAAAACACCAAAATAAAGCTCAGCAGTTCTTACTAATAAACTTTGTTGTTCATAAGCAAATTCTGCCTCAGCTGCATCAGTAAGAGATTTAGATCTTTTAAAATTAAACCAAGTATCTAATCTAAGCAAAGGCTGGGATACTCTAGCTGATTTAGAAAAAGAATTATATTCTTGTTGAAGTTGATCATTTTGGTAATATTCATTCCAATTAGTTGTGCCACTTAAAGTAATACTTGGCAATAATGCTGCTCTTCCTTGAACTACTATTTCTTTATCAGCTAAATAGGAGTACTCAGCAGATTTAAATGTAGGATCATTTTCTAATGCTTCGTTATAAATATCTAATAGATTTTCAGACGTGAGATGACTGCTTAATAGCAGGACGAACAAAAATTTGCTTTTTAAATTAATTTGCATGGTCATATTTTAACCTATTAAATGTGTGCAGTGTAAACATTATAATAATTATTATTATATAGTTAAGTAATAGACTGAGTTTTATTCAAAAAGTTTAATTCGAGCATTATTTTTTCAGTTATTAGAGTAGAATATCTAATAATTCACAAATCTTTTATGAAAAACAAAATAACCAAAAGTTTTTTAAAAATAATCTTAAAGGCAGAATAGATTGGCCAAGAACACATACGACTCAAAAGCAATTGAAGTATTGTCAGGTTTAGATCCTGTTAGAAAAAGACCTGGAATGTATACCGATACTTCATGTCCAAATCATCTAATTCAGGAAGTGCTAGACAATTCTGTTGATGAGGCGATCGCAGGCCACTGCTCAAATATAAAAGTAAAAGTATTTAAAGATGGAAGAATACAAGTTTCTGATGATGGGAGGGGCATGCCAGTTGATATTCATCCCGAGCACAAGGTTTCAGGAGTCGAATTAATTCTCTGTAAGCTCCATGCTGGAGCTAAATTCTCTGGCGATGAGTATAATTTTTCTGGCGGTTTGCATGGGGTTGGAGTATCTGTTGTGAATGCATTATCTGAGGACCTTAAAGTAAAAATAAAAAGAGATTCAAAAGAATTTGAAATGCATTTTAATAATGGAAATAAGAAGAAAGAACTTAAGGCCATTGGAGATGTGGGTGCAAGAAATACNGGAACNACAATAACTTTTAAACCAAATGATAAGTATTTTGAATCTGATCAAATAAAAATNAAGGAACTNAAACATGTTTTAAAAGCTAAGGCAGTTTTATGCCCNGGNCTAACCATAGATTTTCATNACGAAAAGAAATCTGAAAAGATTAAATGGTACTTTGAAGATGGACTCAAAAGNTANCTCGAAGATTCTTCTGAGGGNCTTGATTTAATATTGAATGAATCAATAGTTTCNTCAAAAGACTCGAAGACTCAAGAAGTNGATTTTGTTATAAATTGGACAAGTAAAATCATTAAAAACAAACTTGATGAAACATACGTAAATCTTATTCCTACCGCTCAAGGAGGATCNCATTTAAATGGTTTTAAGTCAGGCTTGTTAGAAGCAATGAAGGAATTTTGTGAAATAAGAAGCCTTTTACCAAAAGGACTTAAAATTAATGCAGATGACGTTATTAGTAATGCTACTTTTGTTNTTTCATCAAAATTACAGAATCCACAATTTGCTGGGCAAACAAAAGANAGACTNGATTCTAAAGATCANATGACATTTGTTAGCAGCTCAACTAAAGATATATTTAGCATATGGTTNAATACCCACACCGAAGAGGGTGAACAAATTGCCGAATTAGCTATTGCTGCTGCTCAGAGTAGAGCAAAAGCTTCAAGTACTGTTGAAAGAAAGAAAACCTTTAAAGGTCCAGCACTTCCTGGAAAATTATCTGATTGTAATAGTGAAGACCTTAATGAAACAGAACTATTTTTAGTTGAAGGTGACTCAGCAGGAGGTTCTGCTAAGCAAGCAAGAGAAAGATCTTTTCAAGCAATAATGCCTTTAAGAGGTAAGATTTTGAATACATGGGATCTTCAAAGTGATGAGATCATCAAATCTCAAGAAATAAAAAATCTTTCGACCGCAATAGGTGTTTTGCCAGGTAATTCAGATATCTCTGGTTTGCGATATGGAAAAATATGCATTCTTGCAGATGCTGACTCCGATGGACTTCATATCGCAACTTTGTTGTGTGCACTATTCTTAAGACATTACAAAAGTCTTGTACAAGAAGGACGTATTTATATAGCAATGCCACCTTTGTATAGAGTTGATTGCGGAAAAGAGGTTCTTTATGCCCTTGATGAGAAGCAAAAAGATATGGTGGTTAAAGAATTTAAAAAGAAAAAGGGCAAACCAAAAATTAATATTCAAAGATTTAAAGGACTTGGCGAAATGAACCCTTCTCAATTAAGGGAAACTGTTATGGATCCAAAATCAAGACAACTTGTTAGGTTATCAATTTCAGCCACTGATAATGCTAATGCGATGATGGATCTGCTTTTATCAAAGAAGAATGCTCCTGCTAGGAAAGAGTGGCTTGAAAAGAAAGGATCATTGGTGAGGATGTAAAAATGACAAAAGATCAATTTGAATCTATAAGTCTAAAAAAATATGCAGAAGACTCATATTTAAATTATGCGATGTATGTGATTTTGGATAGAGCTCTTCCAAATGTAGGAGATGGTCTAAAGCCAGTTCAAAGAAGAATTTTATATGCAATGTCTGAACTCGGATTGGATGCAGGTGCAAAATATAAAAAATCTGCAAGAACAGTTGGCGATGTAATTGGTAAATTCCATCCTCATGGAGACAGTGCTGCGTACGAAGCAATGGTTCTTATGGCACAAAACTTCTCATTTAAATATCCTTTAGTTGATGGCCAAGGTAATTGGGGGTCACAAGATGACCCCAAGTCATTTGCAGCGATGCGCTATACAGAATCAAAATTAACTGCTTTTGCTAATCTTCTTATTTCTGAGCTTAAATCTGGCACAGTTGATTGGCAACCAAACTTTGATGGTTCGCTTCTTGAGCCTGTAATTTTTCCGTCAAAAATACCAATGATATTACTTAATGGAACATCTGGTATAGCTGTCGGTATGGCAACAGATATTCCATCNCACAATATTAACGAAGTACTTGATGCAACAATAANGCTTATTGATAAACCCAAAACTGATTTACAAGATATTTTAAAAATTATAAAAGGCCCAGATTTTTCAAATCATGCATCCATCATTGCTAATTCNGAAGAATTATTTGAAATGTACTCAAGTGGTAGGGGTGGTTTCAAAATACAGGCCCATTGGACGCAAGAAAAAAATCAAATAGTTATAAATGCATTGCCTTATCAGGCATCTGGATCAAAAATACTCGAACAAATTGCAGATCAAATGGTTAATAAAAAGCTACCAATGGTGGTTGATCTATCAGATGAAGGTGACCATGAGGAACCTGTTCGATTAGTCTTAACTCTTAAATCTAACAGAGTTAACGCCACTGATCTAATGAATCATTTATATGCTTCTACTGATCTTCAAAAATCATATCGCATGAATATGAATTTAATCTCTTTAAANGGCGGGCCAAAAGTTTTTTCATTAGTAGAACTATTAAAAGAGTGGCTAGTATTTAGAAAAGACACTGTAAAAAGAAAACTTGAACACAGGCTAGATCAGGTAAACGATAGACTACATATNCTCGAAGGACTCCTTACTATTTTTATTGATATTGATAAGGTCATTAAAATCATTCGAAATTCTGAGGCACCAAAAAAGGATTTAATTAAAAATTTTAAATTATCTGATATNCAAGCAAACGCAATTTTAGAAATAAAATTAAGACAACTAGCAAAATTAGAGCAAATTAAGCTTGAGAATGAAAAAAGTGAGTTAGTTTCTGAACAAGATGAAATTGAAAAAGTACTAAACTCAAAATCAAGACTTAAAACTTTAATTAAAAATGAACTTTTAGATATAAAAGAAAATTTTGGTGATGAGCGTAAATCTCCAATAATTTCAGAATCAGAGGCAAAAGTATTCTCTGAAGAAGAAACAATCGTTACTGAGCCAATAACGGTTGTTCTATCAAAAGCTGGTTGGATTAGAAGTGCAAAGGGTCANGAAATTGATCCAAGTTCATTGTCNTATAGAGGCGATGACTCACTTCAAGATTTTGCTAGAGGAAAAAGTAATCAGCTCGCTGTCTTTTTGGATTCTAATGGAAAGGCCTACTCAATTCCAAGNCANTCTCTTCCTTCNGCAAGAGGAATGGGTGAACCAATTACTGGAAGNTTAAATGCAGATTCTGGAGTTAAATTTATCTCNTCTTCAATTGGAGTAGATGATGATAAGTTTTTAATNATGAATTCAGGTGGTTANGGTTATATAGCCGAATATAAAAATATGATTTCTAATAAGAAATCAGGTAGAGCATTCATGCGTCTTCCAGAAAATGCTGAAATGCTGAGAGCGATACCTGTAAGAAATGATCATAGCCACATTGCAGCCGTTTCAAATATTGGCAAACTCTTGATATTTGAAATAAGCGAGCTACCAATTTTAGGTAAAGGTAAGGGCAATAAGATAATAAATATTCCTAAAGACAAGCTTGCTTCTGGTGAAGAATTTATGGCTCATGCACAACTTTTAGCAACTGATAGTTCTTTAAGAATTGAAGTTGGGAAAAGATTTGTTACTTTGAAGCCAAAAGATTGGTCAGAATATATTCTTACTCGTGCAAAGCGTGGTAAAAAAGTTGGCAAGTTGATAAATATTGAGAGATTGGTCGAAGAAGTAAAACCCTCTCAAGACGATCATTAGATAATTAGGGCGAATTAAGTTGGTAACAATCGAAAAAAAAGATAAATCAAATTATTTAATTTCTTTGAGTCCAAACAGCTCACTTGAAGGAATAGCAAGAATAATTTTTCTAGCAAGCATTACTTTCGTTTGTGGAGGTATAGCAATTATGTTTTATTTTTTTGGCGCATTTATGATACTTCCCTTTGCAGGAATTGAGCTGACTATTTTATTTATAGCTTTTTATTTAAGTTTTAAATGGAGCTCTAAAAAAGAAAAAATTTATATTTCTCAGGACATTGTAAAAATTGAAAAAGGAATTACTAAAGCNGAATATTTGTGGGAGGAATTTAGAACTTTCACCTCTTTTCAAATTCAAAAAGATATCAATAAAACAATAAGACTAAGCTTTAGATCTAAAGGCACAGATGTTTTTGTTGGAGACTTTCTTAATGAAGATGATAAGANTAAGCTAAAAGACGAAGTAGGNTTNATTATTCAAGAATTAAACTCTCAAATTCCCTAACCTGTCCATTTTTTTAATTTCTTCTNAACCATTTTGAGTTTTAATTTTGTTGAAACAGGAATTCCATNNTTAAATTTTGGAAATGCTTCNCCAACTATTAAAGGCCTCAAATATTCAATCGCTTTATTAGTAACACCAAAACCATCTTTAGTAATNAACGANCTAGGTAATTTNTTTTCTACATTTGCAATTTTTGATAATGGAGCTGGCTCAATTTTCCANGAGTATTTTTTACCANTACCTCTCTTAATAACTGGCATTACACCATTCATGCCGCGAACAGCATATTTTACTGCATGAGCTCCAACCGCNTCTGCATGAGCTAGNTCAGTCTTAGATGCTATGTGTCTAGCACTTCTNTGAAGATAGTCAGATACAGCCCAATGATTTTTTAGTTTTAATTTTGCNTTAATTAAGTTTGATAAAAATGGAGCAACACCTCCTAGCTGAGAATGTCCAAATGCATCTTTAAGATTAGATTCTGCTAAAAATTTACCTTNTCTATTTCTNACTCCTTCAGANGCCACGACNACACAAAAACCTTCNTTTTTGACAGTTCTTTTAATTTCGACTAAAAATTTTTTTTCATCAAAAACTATTTCTGGAAAAAGGGTGATATGAGGAGCATCTTTTTTGTGNGCTTTGGCTAGAGATCCTGCAGCAGCCATCCATCCTGCATGTCTGCCCATNACTTCTAGAATAAAAACTTTTGTAGAGGTTTCTGACATTGAAGCAACATCCAAAGACGCTTCCATTACAGANGTAGCTATATATTTTGCTGCTGATCCAAATCCTGGACAACAATCTGTGACAGCTAAGTCATTATCAACAGTTTTTGGNATTGCAATACAGTTTATGGGATAGCCCATAGCNCTGCTNATNTTAGAAACTTTGNAGGCTGTGTCAGCTGAATCATTGCCNCCNTTATAAAAAAAGTATCCTATGTTGTGAGCTTTGAATACTTCTACCAACCTCTTATATTCTTTTTTATTGTCTTCTAAATNTTTTAATTTAAATCTGCATGAACCAAATGCNCCACCCGGNGTTTCTCTCAAACCTTTAATAGCTGANATGCTTTCCTTTGAAGTNTCAATAAGATCTTCTCTAAGTGCTCCAAGAATTCCATTTTTGCCAGCATATACTTTACCAATCTTTGATTTGTGGTTTTTGCTNTCNAGAATAAGTGCACTGGCAGTTGCATTGATAACAGATGTTACTCCACCAGATTGAGCATAAAATGCATTTTTTTTCATTATTTACTNACTTCNCNCTTTGAATAANATCTAAGTATCGTATTATAACTAATATGAGAATACATATCCTAGGTGTTTGCGGAACCTTCATGGCAGGACTTGCTCAGATACTCAAAGAATCTGGTCATGATGTATCAGGATCGGATATTCAATTTTATCCACCAATGTCAGATTACCTAAAAGATATTGATATCAAAACAATAAATGGATATGAAGTCAGTACAATGCCTGAAGCTGATCTTTATGTAATTGGAAATGCATTATCTCGCGGGAATGAATGTGTTGAGTATATCTTAGACAATAATCTTAGTTATACTTCAGGTCCAGCAATACTCGGTAATGAACTTCGTGAAAGAAATGTTTTTGCTGTTTCTGGAACACATGGAAAAACCTCAACCGCATATATGTTGACACACATTTTGAATGATCAAGGAAGAGACGTAGGATATCTAGTAGGTGGAATATCCACAAACTTTAAAAATCCAGCCAGACTAGGATCTGATAAAACATTTGTTATTGAGGCAGACGAATATGATTCTGCATTTTTTGATAAAAGGTCGAAATTTATCAATTATCATCCTAAAAATTTAATAGTTAATAATATTGAATTTGATCATGCTGATATTTTTGACGACATAAACGATATAAAAAGGCAGTTCCACCATCTTGTAAAACTAATCCCAAAATTAGGTAACATTATTTATTATCAAGATGATGAAAATATGTCAGATGTCTTATCTAAAGGATCTTACTCAAATTTAATTGCAATAAATTCAGATAACATAAATGTAAATTTAAATACAAAAGAGTTATTACTTAATAATGAGACTTATTCTTTAAGAGATCTACCGCTTATTGGAATACATAATTTAAAAAATTATGTTTGTGCAATTCTTGCAGCCCAAATTGATGGAGTGAAGGTATCGGATTCAATAGATTCTCTTAAAAGTTTTTTGGGCGTAAAAAGAAGAATGGAAAAAATTTCTGAAACAAATGCAGTAAAAATTTATGATGATTTTGCGCATCATCCTACCGCAATTCGTTTATCATCAAACGCCATAAGGAATAAGTATCCAGATAGAAAAATTATAGGAATCATAGAACTTGGATCAAATACAATGTCATCTGGATATCACGAAGAGAATCTATTAGATTCTTTTGAATCAATAAATCA
>NYSO01000051.1 GCA_002683015.1 Rhodobiaceae bacterium | reverse complement strand
TTTTTTTTGTTTGAGATCTTACTTTTTTTATATCTACTAAATCTTTTCTTAGATCATTAACTATCCAAATTAATAAAATACCACCTAAAATTTTAACGAAATAAAATTCAAATAAGTATGTAGCAAATATTGCAAAAAAAATTTTGAAAACAAATGCTCCTATGACTCCCCACATAATAATTTGTTTTCTATTCTTTGGAACAAAATTTGCAGCTATCGAACCAACTATTACAGCATTATCAGCTGTAAGAATTAACGTAATAAAAATAATTTTCGTTAAAATTATAAGTTCTTCAATCAAAGTAGTAATTTATAATAAATTAATTGGGTAAATTCAATTTATTCAATCTTATATCTGAAATTTAAGCGTAAACCCTTTAAAATAATTAGTATTTTGAAACTTTTTCTCCAGCTATAACTGCTTTAAGTTGATTATATTCTTCACAGTTGCAACTTTCTAAGATCTCTAATCTTTCAACAGCTAGATTATGTCTATTAGTTGCTACATAAAGCTCACCCAAATATTCATTAATGCCTACGTGATTAGGTTCAATTGCTAAACCTTGAAGATAATATTTTTCCCCATTTTCGAAATCTCCTAGCTTTCTTGTTGTAAAGCCTAAGTAATTCAAAGTATTTGCTTTATTTGGGAATTTTTTGTTAGATTGGATTAATAGTTTCTTAGCTTTCTCATATCTTTTTTTTGCATTTTTCAAATTATTTTTTTCTTCAAATTTTTTTGCTGCTTTAATATGTGTAACAGCCATATCGTATTGTGTTCTAGTCTTAGAAGAACCACTATCACTTGATCCAGCTGCAAAGGCATTAACATTCAAAATTAGTGATATTAATAAAGAAAAAAATAAATTTTTAATCATAGAAATTTTTTCATTGAGCATAGTTTTTTTAATATTAATCCATTTTCTAGCAAATTACTTTTAATAGCATTGGCAGTAGCTAATGAACTAAGATTATCACCATGTATGCATACTGAGTCTATTTCACAAGGGATTTGCTTACCGCTGTGACAATTAAGCGACTGAGTTTTAACCATCTTTAAGACATGTTGCTTTGCTTGCTCTGGATCAGTAATTAGGGCATTAGATTTTTTTCTAGATACCAGGTTTCCGTCATCTTCATAATTTCTGTCAGCAAATATTTCGCATGCTATCTTCATATCTAATTTTTTTGCTGCTATCTCCATTTTTGATCCAGTAGGAACTAGATATATTAAATCTTTGCTTATTTCTTTTATAGTTTTTGCTATTGTTGTGGCTAGCTCAAGATCTTCACAAGCCATATTGTTTAATGCCCCATGTGGTTTAATATGCGATACATTTTCTCCATGATTTGAAGCTACTTTTTGAAGAATATTATATTGGTCTACAATAAGTTTTTTTATTTCAGAAGATGACAAATTCATTCTTTCTCTTCCGAAATTTTCAGGATCATTAAACGATGGATGTGCCCCAATACTTACATTATTTTTTTTCGAAATTTCAATTACTTGATTCATCGTTTCCTCATCTCCCGCATGAAAACCACAAGCAACATTTGCTGAATTTACTATCTTTAATAAATCTGGATCATGTTTATTTGAGTGGAGTTTAGACTTTTCACCTAAGTCACAATTTATATTAATTTCCATCTCCATAATTGTTAAGTATAACATGGCATGATAAAAAATATATTAAATCTTGGTGACGCAGCTTTATATTGTGATTTTGGTCAAGAAGTAAACAAAGATATAAATTCTCAAGTAATTAAATATTTTAAAAGTATTCAAAAAACAAATATCTATGGAATAAACAACTTAACCCCATCTTATAATAAATTAATAATCTCTTTTGATTTAAAAAAAACTAATTTTAAGAATTTAAAAAAATTAATTGAAAATCTTGATATTAAAGATCAAAATAATTTTAAAAATGATAAGAAAGAAATCCCAATATGTTGTGATGAAAATTTTGCATTAGATATTGAGAGATTAGAACAAAAACTTAAAATGAATAGAGAAAAAATTTATAATAATTTTTTTAAAAAAGAATTTTTTTGTTATATGACCGGCTTTATAGCTGGTATGCCATTTCTTGGTGATCTTGATACTAATATGAGAGTAAAACGTCTTGAAACACCAAGAGTAAAAGTACCCAGAGGTTCAGTTGGAATAACAGAACAATTTGCAAATATTTATACTTTTGAAAGCCCAGGAGGCTGGAATATCATCGGAAATACTCCCTCAAAAATTTTTGATAGCTCTAAAGAGATAGATCCAAATTTAATTAATCCAGGAGATACTATCATTTTCAAAAAAATCACTAAAGATCAGTATCAAAATTATAATGAATAAAAAAAGTTACTTTAAAATTATTAGAGCTGGAATAAACACAACATTTCAAGATCAAGGGCGGAAAAATCTCTACCACATTGGTATTCCATTTAGCGGCGCAATGGATAATAGAAACTATTTATTATCAAATGCACTTGTAGGAAACAACTATGAATTACCAGTTTTAGAATTTGCTTATCAAGGGCCTTTATTAAGATATTCAGGAAAAAAGATGAATATTGCTATCACCGGCGATGTAAATTTTACGATTAAAAGAAATTCTAATTTTATTAATGGAATTTGCTACGAAACATTTACAATAGAGGATGGCGATGAACTAGATATTATTTCAACAAATAAATCTGTTTATGGTTATTTAGCAGTAGGAGGTGAATTCTCAGTAAAATATCAATTTTCAAGTTGTTCTATCAATACAAGAGCAAATATAGGAGCAAACAAAGGTAAAAAATTAGAATCTAATCAAAAAATAGAGCTTACAAGATTAAATCAAAATATAAGCTACAGAAAATTAGATTATATAAATACAAAAATTGAAAACATTAGAGTAATCAAAGGAACAAATTTTGACTATTTTTCCGAGGAAGCAAAAAAAACTTTCTTTGAAAAAGAGTTCACAATTTCTAAACTGTCTGACAGAATGGGAATGAGATTAGAGGGGCCAAAATTAGAAAACATAGTTGATACAAATATTAAGTCTGAAGGTTTAATTAAAGGCGTGATCCAAGTGCCTGCTGACGGTAACCCCATTATTATGTTGTCAGATCATGGTACAATTGGCGGATACCCTAAAATAGGAGTTATAATAAGTGCTGACTATGATAGGTTAGTTCAATTAATTCCAGGGTCGAAAATAAAATTTAAAGAAATTGAATTATCAGGTGCAGAATCATTATTTAAGTTGTATGAATTAGAAACTCAGAATTTAATTTCTCAAATAAATGAATTTAATTAAAAATTTACCTGGCCCTTTATTAGTTTTTTTAGGAGCTGTTAGTTTAAGTTTNGGAGGTTTAATTGTTAAATCTTTTGANGGATCGACTCTCTGGCAAATTTTATTTTGGAGATCTGTTTTTTTTATACTTGTAGTAAGTATTTTTCTTTTAGTTTCTTATAAATCAAAAATTTTTATTGCTCTTTATAAATCAGGTCTACCAGGACTTGTTGGTGGAATAATCTTGTCAATTGGATTTGTAAGCTATGTATTTGCCATGTATGAAACAACTGTGGCAAACACAAACTTTATAATACAGACTCAAACATTATTTCTTGCAGTGTTTGGGTATATTTTCTTAAAAGAAAAAGTTTCTAAATTAACAATTTTTTGTATTTTAATTGCGGTTTCAGGTATTTTTTTGATGCTCGGAAATACAATATCACCAGGTCAAATGACAGGTAATTTTGTTGCATTTTTAATGCCAATTTCTTTTGCAATTTTAATTTTAATTGTAAGAAAATTTCCTGAAGTAGATATGATACCATTGCAGCTAGTAGCTGGAATCTTTGCAATGATAGTAGGTTTCTTAATGTCACCAACTATCTTTGTTTCCTCTAAAGATATTTTTTTTGGTTTTCTGGCAGGTTTTTTTCAACTTGGTTTTGGTTTTATTTTGATAACTATAGGAGCAAGATCAACAGCTTCAGCTTTTGTTGGTATAATAATGTTAACAGAGGCTGTCTTAGGACCTTTATGGGCCTGGATGTTTGTAAATGAATATATTCCTACCTCTGTGTTAATTGGGGGAATTATTGTAATTTCAGCTGTTGTGATGCAATTTTTAGATAAATTTATCAATAAAAAACAGACACTTTAGATATTTAAGTTGATCTAATTTTATGTTATAGTTATTGAATACGGGAGAGACTACATTTAATCGTAGCGCCGAAGGAGCAACTACCCAGGAATCTCTCAGGCAAAAAGGACCGTACGTATTAACTCTGGAAAGAGATTAAATTCTCGCCGAAGGAGCAAAACTCTCAGGCAAATATACAGATGGGCAATAAGAGTTAATATGGAAATAAAAAAAACTTCATTGAATAAACTACACCAAACTAATAACGCGAAGTTTGTTGAATTTGCTGGTTATGAAATGCCCATCCAATACAATAAAGGAATTATTGAAGAGCATAAATTTACAAGATCACATTCTGGAATATTTGATGTATCTCACATGGGTCAATTATTTATTTATGGTGATCATAATTTAACTGAAGAACTAGAGAAAATTTTTCCTTTAGATTTAAAAAATTTAAAACAAAACAGCTCTAAATATAGTTTTTTAATGAATGAGGAAGCTGGAATTTATGATGATTTAATAATTACCAAAATTGAAAAAGGTTATTTGATTATCCTAAACGCAGCATGTAAAGACAAAGATTTTGAGATTTTGTCAAATATTCTTGGTAACAAGTTTAAAATGAATTTAGACAATAATAAATCCTTGATAGCGCTACAAGGACCTAAGTCTGTTGAAATTTTAAACTCAATTATCAATGGGGTCGATCAATTGAATTTTATGACAGGAAAATGGTTTGATTCTGATAATCAAAAATTATTTGTTACAAGATCAGGTTACACAGGTGAGGATGGGTTTGAGATATCAATTTCTAATGATGGAGCTGAAAAATTTGTACAAAATTTAATAGAAAAAGGAGCACAACTTACAGGACTTGGGGCAAGAGATACCTTGAGATTGGAAGCTGGATTGTGTTTATATGGTCATGAACTTGATATTAATAAAACTCCAGTTGAAGCAAACCTTAAATGGGCTATCTCAAAATCAAGATTATCTAATGGAGGTTTTATTGGATCAGAAAAAATTATGAACCAAATGCAAAATGGAGCAAACCAAATAAGGGTAGGAATTAAACCAGAAGGAAGATTGATTGCTAGAGAAAAAACAAAAATATTTAACGACGTGGATACACAAATCGGCGAGATAACAAGTGGAACGTTTGGTCCAAGTGTAAATGGTCCTATAGCGATGGGCTATGTTGATAAAGATTTTTCAAAAGTTGATACTAAGATTTTACTTGAGGTTAGAGGAAAAAAATATCCAGCAAACATTTGTGCATTACCATTTTATAAAAAAAATTATGCGAAAGGAGTAAATTAATGAGCGAAGTAAAATTTTCAAAAGAACACGAGTGGATTACTTTAGAAGGAGATGTAGCCACAATAGGAATTACAAAGCATGCAACAGAAATGCTTGGTGATATAGTTTTTGCAGAACTTCCGGAAAAAGGAACGAATGTTGAAAAAGATGGTACTGCAGGAGTGGTAGAGTCTACAAAAGCTGCTAGTGATGTTTATACCCCAGTTAGTGGTGAGGTTGTAGATACTAATCAAGCAATAGTTGATGATCCTTCTAAGATTAATGAAGATCCAGAAGGCTCAGCGTGGTTTTTTAAACTCAAGATGAAAGATCAATCTGAAATGGATAGTCTTATGAATAAAGAGGAATACGATAAATTTGCAAAGGAGAGTGCTAGTTAATGTTACATAATTCTCAAAAAGATTTTTTAAAAAGACACATCGGACCTTCAGATGAAGACCAAAATAAAATGCTTAAGGAACTTAATTATGATTCTTTGGATGATTTGATTAAAAGCACAGTACCAGAAAAGATACAATTGAAAGACGAATTAAATATTGGTGAGTCAAATTCAGAATATGAAGCATTAAGAAAATTAAAAGCTATCTCAAAAAAAAATCAAATTTATTCAAATTTCATTGGAATGGGTTATTATGGTACTTTCACACCATATGTAATTTTGAGAAATATTTTAGAAAACCCTGGCTGGTATACTTCTTACACACCTTATCAACCTGAGGTAGCTCAAGGAAGATTGGAAATGCTACTTAATTTCCAACAAATGATTGTTGATTTCACAGGAATGGATATTGCAAATGCATCTTTATTAGATGAGGGA
>NYSO01000006.1 GCA_002683015.1 Rhodobiaceae bacterium | reverse complement strand
GAGGCAACCATAACATTTCTACTTGACTCAGTTCTTCCCTGGATAAGAACATTTGATTGCTTTAACTCTGACTTAATTTTTTTTGCTTTAACTTTAATAATTTTATCATCATCATTATTAATTTTAAGAGAATTGTTATTACTTAAATTAGTGTTGTTTTGAAAAAAACCTGACAACATCCAAAGCAACAATGCTGATAATACAATAATAGCAGTTTTAGTTGTTTTGTTCATGATTCTCTTTTGCAAACGTTATTTGATTAATTAAAACATGTTTAAAAAAAAATGACGTAGGCGTCATTTTTGTAAATTGTATATATTCATTATTATTGTTTTTCAAGGGTTTTAATTAATTTTTATTTTTTTTATTTTTCTTTAATCTAAAATTCTTAAAAAAAAATAATTTTAGGGTTTATTATAATACATATGACTGCTAATAATTTTCCCTGCTATTTTTTTTATGAAATTAAAAGAGCAAAAAAAAGGGGAATAATAATAAATTTAAAGTAATTTTTATTTGATAATTTTTGTAGTTTTTGTAAGCTGATTATTGTCAAATTTAATAATTATAGAGAGGACCAAAATGATTATAAATTTTCATTTTAATAAAAGAACGATGTTATATCTTTTACCAATAATGTTTATTGTATTAGCATTAACTTTTTCAGTGAACGCTCAAAAGGAGATAGATCCAACTAGACAAATGGATCCAGTTAAATCACTTTTGGCCCAATCAAATAAAGATGGTAAAGCAGCTCAAGGTGAAATTGATGTTATCGATGATGCTACTAATGTTATCGTTCAAGAGTTTAGACAAAATTACCAACAACTAAAAGATCTAACGCAATATAATGATCAATTGGAAATCTTAATTGATAGACAAGAAAGAAAAATGGTTAGAATTGAAAAAGATATTGCCAGCATAAGTAGCTTAACTAGATCGGTTATGCCGCTGATGTTTAAAATGATCGATGCACTTGATAATTTTGTTGAGCTTGATGTTCCATTTTTAATAAATGAAAGAAGGCAAAGAGTAGCTGGTTTAAGAAATTTAATGAATAATCCAGATGCTTCACCAGCCGAAAAATATCGTAAAATTTCAGAAGCTTATGAAATTGAAAATGAATACGGAAGAACAATTGAAGCTTATACTGGAAAAGTAAGTCCAGATGATGATAGAACTGTTAACTTCCTTAGAATTGGTCGTAACTCATACATATATCAAACACTAGATGGCGATGAAGCTGCTGTTTGGAGTAGAAAGAATAATGGCTGGAAAAAGCTAGGAGGTTCATATAGAACCCCAATTCAAATGGGTATTCGTATTGCTAANGAGCAGGCGGCACCAGATTTAATGGTTGTACCTTTAGANATAACAGCGGAATANGGGAAGTAAAATGACAAAAACTNTAAAAAAATTGAATCTATTCGGTATTGTATTTTTGGCTATNTTTGCTTTATCTACTTTACCTGTTGTTGCAAAAGATGATGTTGAGGAAACTCCAAAAGAAATTACNTCACTNAATGAATTACTCTTAAAAGTTCAGGAAGAAGCTCTTTATGATAGTGAAGAANATAGAGCAAGGNTTGCTAAATTTATGGCTGAGAAGAGTACTCAGGACGCTGTTCTTCANGAAACTTTANCAAATTTAAAAGTTCAAGAAGATAGAGCTGTTCGTCTTGAGAAAACTTTTGATGAGAATGATGTAAAATTAAGTGAACTTGAAGATCTTAAAGCAGAAAGACTAGGTGCNTTTGGTGAACTTTTTGGTGTTGTTAGAGGCACTGCAAGTGAAATGGGAGCTCAAATTAAAGAGTCTATCATTAGTGGTGAATTGCAAGGTCGTTCCAAAACTCTTACAGATCTAGCTAAGTCAAAAGCCTTACCATCCAATGAAGAACTTGAAATGTTATGGTATCACTTGCTTGAAGAAATGAATGCTCAAGGAGAAGTAAAACGTTTCAATGGTACCATAGTTGATACTGATGGTAACTTTTCTGAAGAAGAAGTTGTTAGGGTAGGACCATGGACAGCATTTGACAGGAAAGGTAATTTTCTTGGTTATCTTCCTGATGATGAGAGATATCGTGTTCTNGGACGTCAACCTCAAGCCAGATTTNTAGACCTTGGTGATAANATCGTTGATGGTGACAAAGGTGATATTGTTAAAGGTGCTATTGACCCATCTCGTGGTGCAATATTAAGTCTTCTTATTCAAACACCTGGTTTAAGTGAAAGAATTGGGCAAGGTGGCGTTGTAGGTTACATTATTCTTGGGTTGTTAGCTGTTGGTCTTGTATTGTCTATAGAGAGAATATTTAGATTAACTATCACTGCTAGAGCTGTAAATGCACAAGCTAAAGATGTTGATAATCCAAATGACTCAAATCCTTTNGGTAGAGTTTTAGGCGCTTATCATTCAAATAAATCTGCNGATGTTGAAACATTAGAATTAAAACTTGATGATGCAATATTAAAAGAGTTACCTTCTTTAGAGAGAGGTATTAACTTTATTAAATTATTNTCCTCTGTGGCACCATTATTAGGCCTGCTTGGAACAGTGACTGGTATGATTGTTACCTTCCAAGCTATTACTCTGTTTGGTACAGGTGATCCTAAATTAATGGCTGGTGGTATTTCTCAGGCACTTGTTACAACGGTTTTAGGTTTAACAGCTGCTATTCCTCTTGTATTATTACATTCTGTTGCTCAAACTAGAAGTAGATCAATTCAGCAAATTCTTGACGAACAAAGCGCAGGATTAATTGCTGAAAGAGCAGAATCTAATTAATATTAACAATGATTGATTTGAGGATTTAAATGGGAGACTTTCTTCTAAAACTTATAAGACCAGACCTAGCTTTTAGCAGTATTAGGGACTTCTTAGAGCTTGGTGGAGATGTGCTTTTAGCGCTAATGTTAGCAACTTTCGTTATGTGGATATTGATAATTGAACGTTATTGGCATTTTGCTACAGCACATAAAACTATTGCTAGCTCTACAATCGATGCTTGGAATAAGCGATCTGATCATGACTCTTGGTATGCTAGAAGAATTAGAGAAAGGCTTATAAGTGAAGTTAGACAATCAAGTCAAAGAGGTTTGATATATATTAAAACATTAGTAGCAGCAGCCCCTTTATTAGGCTTACTAGGAACTGTTACCGGTATGGTAGAGGTATTTGATGTTATGGCAATTACTGGATCTTCGAATGCTAGAGCTATGGCTGCAGGTATATCAAAGGCAACATTACCAACTATGGCAGGTATGGTAACGTCTCTATCGGGAATATTTTTTATAGCTCAAATTGAATCTAAAACAAGAAAAGCTATTGCTAATGTAGAGGATGAATTACCTTTATCATAAGGTTAAGGAGATAAGGAGAATATAATGAGAAGAAGAGTAAGAGTAGAAGAAGAAAGTGAAATTAACATCACACCATTACTCGATATTGTTTTTATAATGCTTATATTTTTCATTGTAACGGCAACCTTCGTAAAAGAATCTGGCATTGATGTAACTAGGCCGGACTCTGAAACAGCTCAACAACAAAACAGAGTTGGTATCTTAATTGCTATTAGTGATAAAAACGAAATTTGGATTAATAGGCGTATGGTTGATATGGATGCGGTCCAGGCAAATGTAGAAAAACTTCATGCTGAGAATCCACAAGGTGGTGCAGTTATTCAAGCTGATGAAAAATCAGAAGTTGGTTTAATGGTTCAAGTTATTGATGCTGTAAGGCTTGCAGGTGTTGAGCAGTATTCAATTGCTGCTTCAGAGAAATAGGATACATAAGTTGAACGAATTAATAGAAAAAATAAAAAATCANATTAACACCGTTCTCGATATGAAAATCGGTGACACAACTGTTAAAGATTCATTGGGTCAAATTGATAGTAGGGCCTCTGCTATTCCAATTGCAGCAATTATAACAGTGTTTTTATTTTTAGTTATGCAGGCACTTGTTTCCAGTAATGAATTTGATTTAGGTGAAGAGACTGCAAGTATTAATATTAGTTTTTTAAGACAACTTCAGGACACTGAAACTCAAACAGCTAAGAAAAAACCAAACAGACCTGAACAAGAGCAGGAGCCTGATCCNCCGGAAATGGATATTCCTGAAACCCCAAGACCAGAAATGTCATCTGAGAGTGTTTCCACTCCTGATTTTGGTGGCCCTCAATTTGGAGCATTTTCTGCATCAACAGATGCCGATGTTCTTCCTATTGTTAAAGTTCCCCCTCAATACCCTAGAAGAGCTACTCAAAGAGGAATTGAAGGATGGGTTCTAGTAGAATTTACAATAACAGAAACAGGTGCTGTTATTAATCCTGTTGTTATTGATGCTGATCCTCCGGGTATTTTTAATAGATCGGCTATGAGAACAATAGTTAAATGGAAATATAAGCCTAGAATTGTTGGCGGTAAGGCTGTTCCAAGAGCTGGTGTACAACATTTAATAACTTATGAACTAGAGGACGCTCGATAAAATGAAAAATATTTTAAGAAAATTCATTTATATTGTTTTAATTCTTTCATTAGCTATACCTGTATCTACTATTTTTGAGGCTATTACTTTCAATGAAGTTTATGCTGCAAAAAAAGAAAGAAAGAAACCTCCTAAAGCAAGAAGAACTCAAACATTATCAAAAAAAGTTGGTACTGATTTTCTAAAAGCCCAAGAAGCGCTTGGTGAAGAAAAGCCTGACGAGTCTCTTAAGATATTAGATAGGCTTCTTAGTAACCAAGAATTATCTGATTTTGAGAGGGCAACTATTTATAGGCTTAAAGGTTATGTCTATGCTGAAAAAGAAGATTATCAGAAATCTATGGATTTTTTACAGCAATCTCTTTCATATAACGCGCTTGAACCACAAGCTCAATTAGATCTTCAGTTTGGTATTGCTCAACTTTATCTTGCAATTGATCAATGGGATAGAGGTTTAAAGGAATTATTAGATTGGTTTGATAATGCTGAAGCATTAGGAAATCCTCCAGGACCCTCTGCCCACGCTTTGTTGGCCCAAATATATTTATATTTTGCTTCAGAGACACCTAAAGACTCTCCTGAAGAAAGGCAGTATTATAGAAAAGCTGAGCCTCATGCTGAAATAGCCGTTCTTCAAGCTGCAGAACCAAGAGAAAATTGGTATCAAATTTATTTATCAGTTCTTTTNTTTGATGATAGATATGAGGAATCTGTTCCTTTGCTTGAAGCTATGGTTTATAGATTTCCAGATAAAAAGACATATTACAGACAATTGGCAGCTCTTTATGCTGAATTAAAACGAGAAGAAGACTCATTTGCTATTCAACAAATTATGTATTCAAAAGATATGCTTGAGAAACATAGTGAATTATTAAGATTAGCGCANTTGTATTTATATTATGAAGTTCCTTACAAAGCGGCGATAATCTTAGAAAGAGAGCTCGAAGCAGANAGAATTAAAGANGAAGAAAAGAATTGGGAACAGCTTGCTAATGCATGGTTATCTGCNCGTGANTGGACAAAGGCTATACCACCTCTAACTAAAGCAGCTGAAATGTCNGAGGATGGGAAATTATTCCTTCGCTTAGGTCAAACTTATATGCAGGAAGAAGATTGGAAAAATGCCGAAAAATTTATTCGTTATGCTATTAAAAAAGGCGATTTAGAGAATCCAGGAAGAGCTTGGTTGTTGCTTGGTATAACAAGAAATAAAAAAGGCATTGAATTTGAAAATTCAGCTCTTTTTGCTTTTAAAAGATCGACTGGTTATGAGGACATGGAAGCTGATGCCAGACGTTGGGTAAAAGTTATTGAAACAAAACAAGCTCGTAGAGAAGCTGATAGATTAGCTGCAGAAGCTGCAGAAGCTGAATTGGCAGATGATACTATTTATTTCAATTAAGAGATAGCGTCTAATCTTTTTATTACTGGTGCTCCATCAAGACATTCAGCAAGTTTAGCTCCTGCTGCCCTAAAGTGATCACTTTTACCATGAGCATCGACGCTTTCTTGATCTGTATATTGTTCCATAACAATATATGTATTTTCCACTTCTCTATCTTTTGAAATTTGATAAAAAATATTGCCTTTTTCTATTTCTCTTACATTTTTCGATAATTCAATAAATGTTTTTTCAAATAACTCTTCTTTCCCTTTTTTAACTTTTAAGGTTGCTAGAATACATATCATTTTTTGCCTCATTTTTTAATTTTTAATTCCATTAATGTTTTTAAAAGATCTCTATTTTCATTTGAAAGTGAAATATTTTGTTTTTGAAGCTCATTAAGTTGATCTAAAAATTTATTTATGTGAACTTCTGCTCCCTCTAATAGAGAAATTTGTTTTTTTTCCCTTTCTTTATATGTTTTTAATTCAGACTCTTGTCTTTCAATAAAAAAAGCAGCTTGTGAAAGTAATTTTTTTACATCCTCCGATAAAGTATTTTCATTGTGGTTAGTTTCTACAATTTGACTTTCTTCNATAATAAGTTTTANAGAGCTCTCACTAATGAGTAGATTGCCACCTTCTGTTTTAACTGCTTCTAATTTTCCATCATCAATCATTAATTGAAGTTTTTTTTGCTCAACACCTGTCATTCTTGAGGCGGAAGCTANAGTTAAAACACGTTCTTTCTCATCCATCTATTTGCCCATTAGATTTTTTTCTTATTNTCACGATAGTCACCATATTTNGAGTCTCTATCAGATAATGCTTTAGTTAAACCCTCTTCCTTTACTTTTTTAAAGAAATTTTTTGCTGATTTTGTATGCATTGATAATTGCTGCATCTCTGTACCAGCTCTAATCCCTGATCTNATACCCATAGCTTCCATNTGNCTATGAACCGCTCTTTTNTTAAACTGTTGAACATCTTGGGGAACACCTGCAACATTANTTGCAATTTTTAAAACCTCTTCNTCTAATTTTTTTGCTGGNAAGGACTGATTNGCAAAGCCACATTTTACAGCNTCTTTNCCACTCATTGAGTTTCCNGTTAACATAAGTTCCATNGATTTTCTCATTCCTACTANCCANGGGTAAAATTGNTTATCNGGNGGAGAAATATTCCTTACAACAGGATATCCAATAATTGCATCATCAGCTACGTATATTANGTCACANGANTGGGCNAGCTCAGTACCTCCTGCAAGACAATANCCATGAACTTGNGCAATAACAGGTTTAGCTANATCCCATATTTTNAAGCATCCATCAACAACATGTCTTGGCCAATAACCTAANCCTGAAGCAGTATAGTAGGGATCTTTTTCATCTGGATNTCCTGTTAAATCATACCCAGCACTNAAGGCTTTTCCAGAACCACGAATGATGGTTGCNNTAATNTTNTCATCTTGNTCATTTTTTTCTAATACNTCAAATAATTCAGCTCTTAAATTTGCACTTAAAGAATTTCTTTTTTCAGCTCTATTTAAAGTAACTCTAGATATTTTCTCCATTGGATTATCAACAATTATAGATTTTAATTCTGTCAAATTTCTCTCCAGTAATTTTATAAAGAATAATTAATTATTCGTTTAGTTCTAAAATATAATTCATTCTTGTTTTCTTTTTTATTAAATATCCTTTTTCTTCTAATATCTTAATTAAATCGGTTTTCCATGAAACATTATTATTTTCGATAATAATAATTAATGGAAGTAATTTTCTATTAGAATTATTTATAAACGGAATGATAACACTTTCTTCATTTCCCTCTACATCTATTTTCATAGCTGAAATATTTTTAATATCTTCATCGTTAATAAAATCAATTAAATTTTTTGCAATAACAGTATGTTCACCTGAATTTGAGACTTTACCTTGTCCTAAATTTTCATTTGGGGTATCAAGTTTAAATTCACCAGATTTATCCATTAGAGCCATTTCTCTTGGGTAAATTGGAATATCTTTATTTTGCTCTGCATTATAAATTAGCCTTTGGAAAAGAGACGGATGTGGCTCAATTGAGAAAATTTTTGTATTTTTAAAATTTTTATAAACACTTCCTACCGAAAANGAATATAGTCCAATATTTGATCCAATATCTATAAATACAGAATTATCCTTGCATTTGCCNTTAATAAAATCTCTTTCATCTTTTTCAAAAATTTGTGGAGAAAAAAGTGCTCTTTTTTCACTAACATTTCCTTTTGTATANAATCTTAATTTTGCATTAAATAGGTTGGTATCNATGCAATCTTTTGAGAATAAAATTGCGATTTTTCTTAANAGAAAAATAATTCTTTTTGAAAACCAATTTGTTCCAATATTTCTAGTGATATAGATAATTATTTTAACAATAAAANTTGGTTCATAGTGCCCAAAGCTAGAGGAGTTATCGACAGGTATCATATTTCTAATTATATTGTTTTGAGTTTATTAATTTTCCTAANTAACAATAGCATATAAGATAACAATATGACTAAAAAAGAAAAAATATTTAGAACTACCAAAGAGGTTGTTAAGACTGCGAGGAGAAGAAAAAANTCCTCTACCAGATGGCTTCAAAGNCAAATAAATGATCCTTATGTCAGGCAGGCACANGCTGAGGGTAAAAGATCTAGAGCTGCATATAAAATTATTCAAATAGATGAAAAGTTTAATATTTTTNATAAGGGTANTTCAGTTCTTGATTTAGGAGCTGCTCCAGGNAGTTGGACTGAGGTTGCTCTTGAGAGAGCGGGAGGCATAACGGTAGCTGTTGATATTTTGGACATGGACGATATTAAAAATGCTATTATTCTTAAAGCAGATTTATCAGATGAAGAGTCCTCAGATTTAATTAAAAAATTAAGTAATGAAAAATTTGACGTAGTTCTATCCGATATGGCAGCTTCAACTACTGGTCATAAGCAAACAGATCATATTAGGACACAAGCTTTAGCAGAGCTTGCTGCTTTGTACGCTATTGAATTTTTAAAACCTGGTGGAATATTTTGTGCAAAAGTATTTCAAGGTGGTACTCATGGCGATCTTTTGCTTAATCTAAAAAGTAATTTTAAATCAATTAAGCATTTTAAGCCCGATGCAAGCAGAAAGGGGTCTCCTGAAACATATGTAATTGCTAAAGATTTTAAGGGCTAATTTTAAAATTATAAAAATTTATTTGAACTTATTTCAGGATAGGTTATAAGCAGACGTCAACAACCTATTTAAGGAGTTGATATGAAGATTCGTGAAGGTATTACTTTTGATGACGTATTACTTGAGCCTGCAAAATCTTCTGTATTGCCTGCAGAGGCAAACGTAAAAACTAAAATCACAAAAAAAATAAGTTTATCTATACCTTTAATTTCAGCTGCAATGGATACAGTTACTGAGTCAAAAATGGCTATAGCCATCGCCCAAGAAGGTGGCCTAGGTGTGATTCATAGAAACTTATCCATAGAGGAGCAAGTAAACGAGGTAAAAAAAGTTAAAAAATTTGAATCAGGTATGGTTGTTGATCCTGTAACAATTAGTCCCGATCAATCTTTAAAGGAAGCTCTAGATCTAATGGAAATTCATAATATTTCAGGCATTCCAGTTACTGATTCTAAAACACAAAAACTTCAAGGAATAATTACCAACCGGGATGTTAGGTTTGCTTCAAATCAAGATCAAAAAGTTTTTGAACTTATGACAAAAGAGAATTTAATAACGGTTAGTGAGGGTGTTACTCAATCAAAAGCAAAGGCAGAGCTACATAAGCACCGTATCGAAAAATTAATAGTTGTTGATAAAAAATATAGGTGCATTGGTTTAATTACTGTAAAGGATATGGAAAAATCTCAATTACATCCGACTGCTTGTAAAGATAATCAAGGACGATTAAGAGTTGCAGCGGCAACGTCTGTTGGAGAAAAGGGATTAAATAGAGCTCGAGCACTAATTGATGCTGATGTTGATGTAATTGTTGTTGATACTGCACATGGCCATTCCTCTCAAGTTGCTGATGTTGTAAAAAAAATAAAAAANATATCAAAGTCTGTTCAATTAATTGCTGGAAATGTTGCCACAAAAGAAGCTACTAGGTCATTAATTGATGCTGGCGCAGATTGTATTAAAGTAGGTATTGGCCCAGGCTCTATTTGCACTACAAGAATTGTAGCAGGGGTTGGTGTACCTCAACTTTCAGCAATAGTGGATTGTGCAAATGAGGCTCATAAGTCTGGAGTACCAATTATAGCTGATGGNGGTATAAAATTTTCTGGTGATTTTGCGAAAGCATTAGCNGCAGGTGCNGATGTAGCAATGATNGGNTCTCTATTTGCAGGAACNGAAGAAGCTCCAGGTGAAATTTTCTTATANCAAGGCAGAAGATTTAAATCATATAGAGGAATGGGTTCAGTTGCTGCAATGGCAGAGGGATCTGCTGATAGATATTTTCAATCTGACATGGGAAGTACTGAAAAATTAGTTCCAGAAGGTGTTGAGGGTCAAGTTCCATATACAGGATCAGTACAAGATATTATTCATCAAATGATAGGTGGTTTAAGAGCCTCTATGGGATATACAGGTTGTAAGACAATTAAGAATTTTCAAACAAAAACTAAATTCATAAAAATTTCGCCAGCTTCATTAAAAGAAAGCCATACACATGATGTTTTAGTTACCCGCGAAGCACCAAATTATCCTGTTAGAGGTTAAGCTTGAATATTATAAAACTTTCTCTTTTTCTAAGCTTTTTTACTTTCATTTTGACTGGGCAAACATCCTTAAATCAATTATCAAATGATATATCGAATAATGCTTTATTGATTTATGAAACTGATAAANATGATGCTCTTTTATTATCTAGGCAAGCATTGGTAGCTGATCCATCAAATGCNTATGCTTGGGCAGTAGCTGGAAACATCTTAAGNAAGANTAAGGAATTTAAAGAAGCAGAGAATTTTTTTAAAAAATCATTAGAACTTAATCCTTTATTGAAAGAAGGGTTATATTGGGGTGCAGAAAATAATATTTCTTTAGATCAATTTGATGAAGCTAATCAAAAATTAAAAATTCTTATAAATTCCTGTTCAGGTTGTAATGAATCAGTAATGTTAAAATTATCTTTAGATAAGAAAAAAGCACAAACTAATAGCAATGATGTTTCTACAAAAGACAAATTAGATGAATAACAGCAATAATAATGAAAAAATATTAATTTTAGATTTTGGAAGTCAAGTTACCCAATTAATAGCANGAAGAGTNAGGGAAAGTGGTGTTTATTCAGAAATTTTTCCNTACACAAAATGGGAAGAGGGTCTAAAAAAAATTAAACCCAAAGGTATAATATTATCTGGNGGTCCTGCTTCAACTATCGATGGTTCTTCACCTCAAGTNTCTTTAGAAATTTTAAATTCTGGTATTCCTATTTTAGGAATTTGTTATGGGCAACAAACANTATGCTCACAACTTGGTGGAAAAGTTGAACATTCAACAAAACGAGAATTTGGCCGTGCAAATATAAAAATTATAGGAAAGTCNAATCTTTTNAGNGATTTTGAAGATAATACTGAGCTAGTTTGGATGAGCCATGGCGANAAAGTAACTGAATTACCGGAGGATTTTTCTGTAATAGCCGAAAGTGAAAATGCACCATTTGCGGCTATAGCTAATGANGATAAACGAATTTATGGTGTTCAATTTCATCCTGAGGTTGTTCATACCCCAAATGGTTCAAAAATGCTGGAAAATTTTACTCAACATATTTGTGGATGTTCTGGTGAATGGACAATTGANTCTTTTAAAGAAATTGCTATTGAAAGAATAAAAAAACAAGTTGGTGATGGAACGGTAGTTTGCGGCTTATCTGGNGGAGTGGACTCCTCTGTCGCAGCAGTTCTTCTTCATGAAGCAATAGGAAAACAATTAACGTGTATTTATGTAGANACTGGNCTTATGCGAGAGAATGAAACTGAAGAAGTAGTTGGNATGTTNAGAGATCATTTTAATATCCCTTTGATANACGTTGATGCTCGACANGATTTTNTGAANGATCTAAATGGTGTTAGNGATCCTGAGCGAAAAAGAAAAATCATCGGTTCTAAATTTATAGATATTTTTGATGAGGAGGCNAATAAAATTGGTGGCGCTGACTTTNTGGCNCAAGGAACATTATATCCAGATGTAATTGANAGTNTTTCTTTTATTGGTGGACCATCAGTGACAATTAAAAGTCANCATAATGTNGGAGGCTTACCAGAAAGAATGAAAATGGATTTAGTTGAGCCATTAAGAGANCTATTTAAGGANGANGTNAGAGNTTTNGGANGNGANTTNGGTATACCAGATCATTTTATTGANAGACATCCATTTCCTGGTCCAGGTTTAGCNATANGAATNCCNGGTGAAATNACAANTGATAAANTNGANATTCTNNGNAAGGCGGATACAATTTATATAGATGAAATTAAGAAAGCAGGTCTNTATAAAGAAATTTGGCAGGCATTNGCNGTTCTNTTNCCAGTNCAAACTGTNGGNGTNATGGGNGATGANAGAACTTATGANTATGTNTGTGCTTTAAGAGCTGTNACNTCTTTAGATGGNATGACAGCAGATTANTATCCNTATGANCANTCNTTTTTGGCCAATGTTAGTACAAGAATTATTAATGAAGTAAAGGGTATTAATAGAGTTGTGTATGATATTACTTCAAAACCACCTGGAACTATTGAGTGGGAGTAAATCATAACTTATACGAATAATTACTATGGTAGAAAAAAACAAAGCAGTTATATGTTGCTCAAAGACATAATTAAAAAATTGAGAACAAAGGGAGCGATTGCGCCAAGTTCAAGATTTTTGGTAAATAAAATGCTATCAAAGATCGATTATACTCAAGATCTGGATATACTGCAGCTTGGATTTGGTAATGGCGTTTTCACTAAAGAAATTATCAGGAGATCTACTACGAACAGTTCACTCACTATATTTGAGATAGATAAGAATTGTCGGAAATACAAACTAGATAATAAAAGAATTACCTATGTTGAGGACTCAGCTGAGAAAATTTCTCTGTATTTTGAGGATAAAAAATTTGATCATATAATATCAACCTTGCCTTTTGCTTCCTTGCAAAGAGAAGTTTCTCAAAATATTTTTAAGGAAATAAAGCAGCACTTAAAAAAGAATGGCAAGTTTTTGCAGTTTCAATATTCGCTTTTTTCGAGAAAAGATTTTAATAAACTTTGTAAAGAGAAACCAAAAATTGATTTTGAGTTACTTAATTTACCGCCAGCTTTTATTTATGAAAAAACAAAATACTGTGATATGGGATAGTTAATAATAAAAAAAGGGGGGGTATGGAGTTTCTATTACCCATACATATTATAGCTGGAACAATTGCTTTGTTTTGCGCAGCTATGTCAGTTCTATCAGAGAAAGGCAAAAAGGTTCATGTTCTTTCAGGTAGAACATACTTCTGGGGTATGGCTACTATCTTCTTAACAGCTATTCCAATGTCTATTATCAGCAGTAATATCTTTTTGTTTCTCATAGCTATCTTTTCTTTTTATTTAGCTTTTGCGGGAATGCGCTTTGCAAGAAATAGAAAAGGAGTTGCAACTATTTTGGATTGGATTGCTATTTGTTTAATGATTTTTTCAGGAATAGGAATGTGGGTATTAGCTGTAATCTATTTCTTGAATAGTAATACGCAATATATCGTTCTTTTGGTTTTCGGATTTTTATCTATTACTTTGGGTTATGCTGATTTTAGGAGTTATAAAAACAATTCTGCTACAGGAAAAGAGAGAATTTCAAGACACTTAACAAATATGATGGGAGGAACTATTGCAGTGATTACAGCTGTTTTAGTTGTTAATCCTCCTTTTGAACCTGAATGGGTGTGGTGGGTGCTTCCAACCGTTCTGATAACTCCAGTTATTTTTTCATGGAATTCTAAAATACTAAAATGAACTTACACAAAAGCTAGCGTATTTTCAGTCTTTCAATAAAATTTTCATGCGATACCATAAATAAAATTGGAAAGCTTACAGACCAGACAAGGGCAATTACCAATATAGAAAAAAGATAAGGGTCGCCGAAAGTGACAGCTCCTAAACGTTCACCAACAGTATAATTGAAAGGTAAGGCGGTTGCGCCAAGTCCAAATGCGACTAGTTTATTCTTACCTATAAACGAAAGAGATAGGGTAAGTGTGGTGCTAAAATTAATCCATAATACGATCAGCCAGAAGGGAATAATTAAGCTTGATTCAGGAAAGATNAAAATNCCGAANAANGTAAGACTACTGTCAATCGTAATTCCGATTNCGGCTGGGAGTAATATNTGATGTACTTTGAGGNCACCAATACGTAAAAGACATGNTAAATAAATTANTAGACNNGGTAATGTTAGGTGTATTANGGATTCTCTTCCTAGAACCAATCCTATCCACAACAGATTAAAGACAANAATGTTGAGAAATTTAGAGGTNATAATTTTTTTGAACTGAATTTTTACAGGCATTTTAATCTCTTTTNGTAATCCATTTCCATATTTTAACAGCAAGATTTAAATTTAAAAATGGTTTTACNGTCTTATATACCTTCCCAGGTATAATCTCTGATTTTCCTTTTAATGAAGCTANTTCCGTTTCTAAAACTACTTGCTCAGGATTGATCCACATCCANCCTGGTACCTTTTTTATAAGATGATCTAANCCTNCTCTTTCATGAGCTTNAGTNCTAACATAACCAGGAAGACTAACTGTGACTGAAATATTTTTATTNTTAAGNTCTGTTGATATCGATTTACCGTATGCATATATACCGGCTTTNATTGATGAATAAAGTGANGATTTTGGCATTGAAGCTTTAGCTCCAATGCTTGAAATTATAACAATTCTTCCATTTCTTTTATCAAGCATTTTTGGAATAAATCCCTCAATTAAGTCTATAACACCTCCGCACATTAGGTAGTAGAAGTACTCTCTTTCATCCTGTTTAATTTCGCCAATATTACCATTAATTGCTATTCCAGCATTTGCCACTATAAGATCAGGAGTTTCAAAATTATTCACTATTGAATTTATTGAATCTTTCTTGCCTAAATCAAATATATGAAACTGTGCCTTTTCATAGGATAGTTTATTTTTTGACTCTAAAGATCTAGCTTTGTTCTGTGAAATAAGATCTAGACTCCATCCTTCTTTAGATAAATGCTTCGCATATTCAAAACCTATACCAGTTGAAGATCCTGTGATTAGTGCTCTTTTATTCATAATATAATCTTATATTAATAATTCTATTCATCAATTTTTTTACACAAGCTAAATTTATTTTATCTGATATTATTAATAATGATTTTATTATTATATTATTTAGAGAATTAAAAATGGATCCAATCTCTCAGGGAACAGTTGGTGCAGCCTTTGCACAGTCTTCGGCTAATAGAAGTAATATTGTTAAAATTGGCTTTATCGGCTTTCTTGCAGGACTGGCTCCTGATTTAGATGTATTGATACGATCAGAAACTGATCCTATTTTATTTCTTGAATATCACAGACAATTTAGCCACTCACTTTTTTTTATTCCCTTTGGTTCTCTAATTGTTGCTCTTTTTATATTTCCTTTTGTAAAAGGGTCAATGACTCTAAAAACTGTTTATATTGCTAGTTTTTTGGGATATGCGACTCACGGGTTACTTGATGCATGTACGTCTTACGGCACTCTTCTTTTTTGGCCATTTTCAAATGAGCGGATTACTTGGAATAATATATCTATTGTTGATCCAATCTTTACAATTCCTATCCTAATGCTGATAGCAATAACGATATTGACAAGAAAAAAAATCTTTAGCTTTTTCGCTATAGGATGGATTATTCTTTATTTATCTTTTGGTTTTTTTCAGTACGAAAGAGCTTTATCGGCTGCTATACAACTTGCTAACTCAAGAGGTCATAACGCCGAGCGTATGACCCTTAAACCATCATTTGGAAACTTGATTTTATGGAAGTCAATTTATCAATATGATGAAGCGTTTTATGTCGATGCAATTCGCACAGCTCAAAAAACTACTTGGTGTTTAGGTGAATCTATTAAAATATTTAATTATCAAAATCATTTACCTAATCTCGATAAAGATAGTCAGCAAAGAAAAGATATTGAGAGATTTCGTTGGTTTTCTCAAGATTATTTGGGGTTTATAAAAGAAGAAAATCTTGTCACAGATATTCGCTACTCAATGATACCTAATCAGATTGAACCAATGTGGGGATTAATTATAGATGATCAACGCAGTATAAATGAGCATGCGATTTGGTGGACAAGTCGAGATTTAGATCAAAGTCAGATAGACTTATTTAAAGGCATGTTAACTGGTAAAATATGTAATAATCTTGAATGATATAATCACAACCAGATCATATTTCGTAGATCTATAATTACTTAATTAATGAAATTATAATTTCATCTGA
>NYSO01000050.1 GCA_002683015.1 Rhodobiaceae bacterium | reverse complement strand
TTTAATATCTAAAGCTGACTCTCCCTCTAAAAAAGTTAAAATAGCAGCAGGTTTTGACTTAATATTACCAANATAATTNAAAGAGGANTTTTTAATTGGTGTTGGACATTTTATACCCTTGGAAGACAAAAAATTCATTAAACTTAGAAAGAAGTCTAAATCATCATTNTTATTTATACTTTCATAAATTGTTAAAATAAAATCTTTTTCGTCAATTCTAATTTTATANTTAGTATTCTGTATACCTTCATTAATACCTTTAATTGATTGAACCTCTTTAAGATTATAATCTTTTAGAAATAGATTTAAATCATCTTCAGAAATATGTGTAAATACTCCCATTTATTTATTCCCTTAGTTCTTTTGGTANCTTAAAGGTAATATTTTCNTTTGCTATAGTATTTTTTCTTATTTCAACTTTAAATTTTTTATTTATAATTTTTAAAAAATCATTAATCAGGATTTCTGGTGCACTTGCACTTGCCGTTAACCCTATTGACGAAAATCCCTCCATCTCCTCCCAATCAATAGAATTAATATCAGAAATTAAGAAATTATTCTTGCAGCCTGATTGTTTTGCTACTTCAACCAGTCTTAGGGAATTTGATGAGTTTTCACCTCCAATTACATAAATCGCATCACACTTTTTCGCGATACTTTTTACAGCCATTTGTCTATTAGTGGTTGCGTAACAAATATCTTCACGTGGAGGCTCAATTATTTTTGGAAATTTTTGTTTTAATAATTGGATTAATCTTGCTGTATCATCAACTGATAATGTTGTTTGTGTAATAAGTGCAACTTTTTCATAATCATTATTATTGAGCTTTTTTATATCTTTTTCATTTTCTAAAAGAGTGATTGAANTTTTGGGTATCTGGCCCATTGTNCCATNAACTTCTGGATGCCCTTTATGACCAATCAAAAAAATATGANAACCATTTTCATAATGTCTTTTTGCTTCAAAATGGACTTTTAGAACNAGGGGGCAAGTTGCATCTGTAAAATCCATATTTTTTGAATTTGCTTCTTCTTTGACAATTGACGAAACACCGTGTGCTGAAAAAATTACCCTTTCGCCATCAGGTATATCGTCTAATTCATCAACAAAAATTACNCCTTTATCTTCAAGATCTTTTACAACCCAAGGATTATGAACAATNTCATGCCTTACATAAATTGGTGGCCCATATTTTTCTAAGCTTAATTCAACAATATTTATTGCTCNTTCTACNCCNGCGCAAAAACCTCTTGGATTAGGCAAATATAATATTTTTTCAATTTTTTTATTCATTTTATAGATATGATCAACTACGGTACATATTAATTAAATATAAACNTTTTCTTTATAGTTCGTTAATAGGTTTGGGAAAAGTTAATTATGCTAAAATTTATCTATACAATACTTGTAGTTGTTTTAATCTCATCGTGTAGTTCTTCAGATTTTGAGTTTGATCCAGGGGCATGTCCAAGAGCAGCTATAATGTCTGGGTCAGAAACAAGCATGTTTAATGGTTTAAAAATAGAATTGAATAGAACAGTAATGATTTGTGAGTATAACGTTAAAAGAAAAAAAATAGATTTTAATGTGGGGGTTATTGGCGATATTATTAATCAAGATNAATTATCAGTTGATACAATACAAATTCCTTTATTTATTGCTTTTATNGGACCTAACGATGTTGTGATTGATAAGTGGTCAAAAAATAATATTGTAAAAGTTAANAATAGAAAAATAACTTCTTTCAGCATCGGGATAGAAAATCTAAGATCNGATATTATGGAAGGAAGAACAGGATCTTCATACAAAGTATTGATTGGAATTCAAAAATAATATAAAAAATGACATTGAAAAGAATCAATATAANATAATAAATGTCTCTGCGGGAGAGACTAACTNTAGCGCCGAAGGAGCAACCGCCCTCGGAAACTCTCAGGCAAAAGGACCGCAGAAATATTTGACTCTGGAAAGAAAATCATNTGATTTCACCCACGGGGTAAGTATTTAATTATACGAAATCTCTCAGGTTCCAACGACAGAGGAGGGCAGGTTTAAAAGCCTTATTTCTGTCAAGGAGTCTGAATGTCTGAATTAATAAATGAAAATATTTCTATTGAGAAAACCTCTCTTTTTGATTTTCANAANAAAAATAATGCNAAAATAGTCCCNTTCGGCGGTTATTATCTTCCTATAAATTATTCTTCNGGAATTATTGCTGAGCATAATCATACTAGATTAAAAGCAAGNNTATTTGATGTNTCTCATATGGGNCAAATTGAAATAAATGGCCCTTTTGTTATGGAGGCGCTTGAAAAAATTTTTCCGATATCTTTTTCTAAGCTAGCCCCAGGAAAAATAAAATATACTCANCT
Source organism: Rhodobiaceae bacterium (assembly GCA_002683015.1). GTDB lineage: Bacteria > Pseudomonadota > Alphaproteobacteria > MED-G09 > MED-G09 > MED-G09. Next base: position 19,889 of record NYSO01000050.1, on the reverse strand, counting down.
TTTAAANCATGAAGGAAAAATAATAGATGATTTAATGATTCATAAAACNAGAGATGANAATAGCGTTTGGCTTGTTGTAAATGCTGCTTGTAAACATAAAGATATCAATCANCTTAGAGANAATTTAAANAAAAAATTTANCATTAACCTAAGAAANGATCTTTCCTTAATAGCTTTGCAAGGNCCTAAGTCAGAAAAAATATTANNAGATTTAATTCCTGAAATTAAAGGGATGGAATTTATGTCTAGTAGNTGGTTTAGNTACAAAAATTATGAAATTTTAATATCAAGATGTGGTTACACTGGAGAGGATGGGTTTGAAATTTCGATCCCTAATAAGCACGTTGTTACNTTTANTGAAAAACTTTTAAAAAATAACGATGTTAAATTAGCAGGGCTTGGAGCAAGAGATTCGCTTAGATTAGAGGCGGGTCTTTGTTTNTATGGACACGATATAGATATAGAAAAAAATCCTATCGAAGCTGGCCTAAAATGGTCGATATGTAAGGATAGATTAGATAANCAAGATTTTATAGGCGGCCAAGNTATTGCAGATGAATATAAAAAAGGACCTCAAAAAAATTTACTAGGCTTTCTTCCTAAAGGAAGGGCTCCTGCCAGAGAGGGTACCCTAATATACGATGCTAGCAATAAATTGATTGGTGAGGTAACAAGCGGAGGTTTTTCTCCTTCTTTAGGGGTGCCAATATCTATGGGTTATATAATTTCTTCTTTTAGTAATGAAAAAGAAGTTTTTTTAGATGTTCGTGGAAAAAAAATACCGGCAGATATTATAAAGCTCCCATTTGTTCCTCATAATTATTTTAAAAGGAAAAAGTAAATGACAGATATTTTTTATACCAAAGATCATGAATGGATAAAAGTTAATGGCGATGAGGGTGTTGTTGGAATTACATCTTATGCAAGTGAGCAATTAGGAGATATTGTTTTCGTTGAATTACCAGAAAAAGGAAACTCTTTTGACCAAGGAAAAGATGTTGCGGTAATTGAGTCTGTCAAAGCGGCAAGTGAAATCTATTCTCCTGCTTCTGGAGAAATTTATGAAACTAATTCTTCATTAGAAGAAAAACCTGAAATTATTAATGAAGATCCTCTAGAAAAGGGATGGCTCTATAAGATAATTATCAAGAACAAAGATGAGCTTAAAAATTTAATGAGTGAAGAAGAATACAAGAAATTAATTGGAGTATAAAGCAATGAGATATTTACCTTTAACAAATGATGACAGAGAGAATATGAAAAAGGTCATTGGTATAAGTGACGTTAATGAAATGTTTACCAATGTTCCAAAAGAAGTTTCATTGGATCCCAAATTTAATTTACCAAACCATAAAACTGAAATGGAAGTAGGAAAAATTTTATCTGAAATTGCCAATAAAAATATTAACTCTAATCAAGTACCATTTTTTTTAGGAGCAGGAGCTTATAAACATCATATTCCTGCTACTGTTGATCACATAATCCAGCGTTCTGAATTTCTAACATCCTATACCCCTTATCAACCTGAGATCTCTCAAGGCACTCTTCAATATCTCTTTGAATTTCAAACCCAGGTCTCTCTTATTACAGGAATGGATGTTTCTAACGCATCTATGTATGACGGGTCTACTTCAACAGCTGAAGCAGTATCAATGGCAAAAAGAATTACTAAAAGAAATAAGGTAGTGCTATCTCCAACGCTACACCCTCAATATGCAGAGGTGATTAATACATTAATTAGCTCCAATGAAGATGAGATTGACTATGAGTTTTCAGAAAATTTTGAAGTTGAAAAATTAATTTCTAAAATTGATGATAGTGTTTCCTGTGTAGTTGTTCAAAATCCTGATTTCTTTGGTTCTTGTCATTCTTTAGAACAATTAGCAGATTATGCTCATTCAAAGGGCGCTCTTTTAATTGTGGTTGTTAATGAAATTATATCGCTTGGGATGATGAAAAGTCCTGGAGAGATGGGTGCTGATATTGTGGCATGCGAGGGACAATCTCTTGGAAATCCTCTTAATTTTGGTGGTCCATTTATCGGCTTAATGTCAACCAAAGACAAATATGTTAGACAGCTTCCAGGAAGAATAGTTGGCGAAACAAAAGATATGAATGGAGAAAAAGGTTTTGTTTTAACTTTAGCTACAAGAGAACAACATATTAGAAGAGAAAAAGCTACATCAAACATTTGTACTAATTCTGGTTTATGCAGCTTAGCTTTTACAATCCATTTAAGTTTATTAGGAGAAATGGGCTTTAAGAAGTTATCCAAATTAAACCACGAAGCAGCAATTAAACTTTACAATAAATTAAAAACTTTAGATGGTTTTGAAGTTAAAAATAATTCTTTCTTTAATGAGTTTACAGTTAAAGTTCCCATTGATGCATCAGTTTTTGTTGAAAAAATGGCTGAAAAAGGAGTTTTAGCAGGAGTTCCAGTATCTAGACTGTCAAACCAAAGAGGTAATTTTTCAAATCTATTACTTGTTGCTTCCTCAGAAATTAATACAGATTTTGATAGAGAAAATTTTATTAAATTAGCCAAGGAGGTTTGTTATGAATAAAAACAAAGGACTTGATCATGACGAGCAACTTCTTTTTGAGGTTGGAGATATAAATAAAACAGGTGTTGATTTAGATGAGATCGACAATTTAAATCACATGATTGGTGATAGTTTTTCTGAAAATGGGATAGGTTTGGCAGGCTTAAGTGAGCCAGAAACCATTAGGCATTATGTTAGGCTTTCAAGAAAAAATTATTCGATTGATGCAGGCTTGTATCCTCTAGGCTCATGTACAATGAAACATAACCCAAGGCTTAATGAAAAGATGGCTAGACTGGAGGGATTCTCTGATATTCATCCGTTACAACCAATATCTACATGTCAGGGCGCATTAGAATTAATTGATTTAATTTCATCATGGTTGAAAGAGCTTACAGGAATGGCTGCCGTAACTATGACTCCTAAAGCAGGTGCTCAAGGGGAATTGTGTGGGATGATGGCTATCAAGCAAGCATTATTAGATAGAAATGAACCAAATAGAAAAGTTGTTTTGGTACCTGACTCAGCGCATGGAACTAATCCTGCTACAGCTGCCTTTTTAGGGTTTGAAGTTAAGACTATAAAATCAAATGATAAGGGTCTTATAGATTTTAGTGATTTTAAGGATAACATTGATGAAAATTTTGCAGGTGTAATGATTACCAATCCAAATACCTGTGGATTATTCGAAACTGACATTGTTAAAATTTCAGAATTAACACATAAATCAGGTGGTTATTTATACTGTGATGGAGCAAATTTTAATGCTGTTGTTGGTAAATTAAAGCCAGGTGATCTTGGAATTGATGCAATGCATATTAACCTGCATAAAACTTTTTCAACACCTCATGGAGGAGGAGGACCAGGTTCTGGTCCTGTAGTTTTCTCTGATAGGTTAGAAAAATTTTGCCCAACTCCTCTAGTTAAAAATATAAAAGGTGATTTTATTTTAGTAGAGGACTCAAACGAAAAAGATCTTACAAAGTCTTTTGGAAGATTAAATGTATTTCATGGCCAAATGGGTATGTTTGTAAGGGCAATGTCTTATATGTTAAGTCATGGTGCTGATGGTCTAAAACAAGTTTCTGAGGATGCTGTTTTAAATGCAAATTATTTAAGAGCTTCTCTTAGTTCACATTTGACTCCCGCATTTGATGGATTTTGTATGCATGAAATATTGTTTAGTGATGATTTTCTCAAAGATACAGGAGTGGAAACACTAGACTTTGCAAAAGCTATGATTGATGAAGGTTATCATCCTATGACAATATATTTTCCTTTGGTTATTCATGGAGCTCTATTGGTTGAACCAACCGAAACCGAATCCAAACAATCATTAGATCATTTTATTAAAACATTGTGTGATTTGGTTGAAAGATTAAAAAAAGACTCTGATTCATTTAAGGCGGCGCCTGTATTTACACCAATAAGAAGACTAGATGAGACACAGGCTGCAAGAAAGCCGGTTTTAAGGTGGAAAGAAGAGCCGCTTATAGCAGTTTAGTGCCAGATCTTTTAATTGAGAAAGATTTTGGTTGGCCATACAAATCTATTGCAGGAGTAGATGAAGCTGGAAGAGGTCCTTGGGCCGGTCCAGTTGTTTCAGCAGCTGTGGTTTTAAATAAAAAGAATATTCCTAGTGCTCTAGATGACTCAAAAAAAGTTTCTGAGAAAAGAAGACAATCACTTTATTCGTCAATTTACGACTCTCATTTTGTAGGTGTGGGTATTTCAAGCATTGANGAAATTGATAATTTAAATATTTTACAGGCGACATTCCTCTCTATGAAAAGGGCATTAAATAATTTAGATTGTTCGGTAGATGTTGTTTTAGTTGATGGTAATTTAAATCCAGGCTTTGATTATGATACAGAATGTATAGTCAAGGGTGATAGCATTTCTCTTTCCATAGCAGCAGCATCAATTATTGCAAAAGTTACTAGAGATAATTTGATGTCAAAAATAGATGAGGAATTTCCAAATTATAATTGGAAGAAGAATAAAGGTTATGGAACTAAAGAGCATCGTAATGCTCTTGAAATTTACGGACCATGTAAATATCACAGAAAGTCATTTTCACCTATCAACAAGATGTTGGGGCTAAATTAGTCTTCAAGACTCTACATTTTGTATGAAAAATAAATCTTTAAAAATTTATTGACGTTGTGACTCCTCAGGATGAGGATGCATTTGTAATGTCAAAAAAATCTATTAACAAAAAAATTAAATTACCTTTAAATAGGATTATCAATGGAAATTGTATCGATATCATGATGTCTTTTCCTGATAACTCAATAGATGTTATATTTGCTGATCCTCCATACAACCTTCAGTTAAAAAATGAATTATCAAGACCAGACTCATCAAAAGTGAATGGTGTAATAGAGGACTGGGACAGATTTAAAAGTTTTAAAGAATACGATCAATTTACAAAAGAATGGATGGCTGAGGCTCAGAGGATACTTAAACCGGAGGGAACAATATGGGTTATTGGCTCATACCATAATATTTTTCGAGTTGGTAATATTATGCAAAATCTTGGTTATTGGATACTTAATGATATTATTTGGCATAAATCTAATCCCATGCCTAATTTTAAAGGAACACGATTTACCAATGCTCATGAAACGATAATATGGGCATCAAAAAATCATAATAGTAAATATAATTTTAATTACCATGCTATGAAATCATTAAATGAAGGAACTCAAATGAGATCAGATTGGCATCTTCCAATTTGCTCAGGTAATGAAAGATTAAAAGACATGGATGGAAATAAAATTCATTCAACACAAAAGCCTGAAGCACTTTTATATAGAGTTTTACTATCCTCATCTAAAAAAGATGACATTGTCCTCGACCCTTTTTTTGGCACAGGAACAACTGGTGCAGTAGCAAAAAAATTAGGAAGAAATTTTATTGGTATTGAGAGAGAGGTTTCTTATATTAACGCTGCAAAAAAAAGAATTAGAGAAATTATTTCTACTGGAGATGAATTTTTATCAACAACAGTTTCGAAGAAAGCTCAAAAGAGAGTTCCTTTTGGAAGCTTGGTTGAAAATGGCTTAATTAAACCAGGGTCAGTTTTAAGAGGCCCAAAAAATCTTAAATCAAGAAAATTTATGGCGACTGTCAGGGCGGATGGCAGTCTCTTAATGAATGGTGATAGTGGCTCAATTCATCAAATGAGTGCAAAAATACAAGGCAAGGAATCCTCTAATGGCTGGACCTTTTGGCATGTTGAAAGAAAAGGTAAGTATGAGCTTATAGATAATTTACGTTCTGAGTTTTTGAATGTAGATAAAATTAAAAATAATTAGATAACAAAAGCATAAATATAATTATTCCAAGAGAATTATTTGATTTGAATATTTTTAAACAATTATCAGGGTTGTTAATATTAAGAAAAAATATTTGAGAAAAAAGATGTATAAAAATAAAAAAAAGAAATAAAAAATTTATATATAGATTTTTAATTTCAATAATATTTATTGTTATAGCAATGGTGGTAATAAAAATTAAATAAAAAAAATAGAGCGCAAACTTTGTTTTGGAACCAAATAAAATAGCAGTAGATTTTAACCCTAAAAAGTTATCATCAATTTTATCTTGATGGGCATAAATTGTGTCATACCCTATAGTCCAAAAAATGCATCCAATGTATAATATTATACAATGATATGATAACTCTCCTGTAGCTGCAGTCCACCCCATTATAGCACCCCAATTAAACGTTATTCCTAAAAAGAGTTGAGGCCACCAGGTAATTCTTTTCATTAATGGGTATATAANTATTGGTATGATTGATAAAAGCCCTATAATTATTGTAAGCTTATTAAACTGTATTAAAATCAATAAGCTTATAAAAAGTTGAAAGATTAAAAAAANTATTGCATTTGCTGGACTGATTTTATTTGATGCAAGTGGCCTATCTTTAGTTCTTTTTACTTTAGCATCATATTTTCTNTCTANTAGGTCATTCCAAGTGCATCCTGCACCTCTCATCAATATTGATCCTAAAATAAAATAAATGATATATTTAATTTCCATACTATAAGAAAATATTGTTGANCCATAAGTATAGGACCATAAACAAGGCCACATTAGTAAAAAAAATCCTATAGGCTTATCTAGTCTTGCCAATTGATAAAAAGGCTTAATACTATTAGTCCAATAATTATGACTCTTTATGTGATCTAACATGTTTTTCCTGTTTTATATCTGTTAACATGCAAATTTTTTAAGAGGAATACATTTTATTGTATAAAAAAATTTAATGAGAAAAAATATTAGAATATATGCGGATCAAAAAATAGAGGAAGGCATTCTTTTACTGAATAAAAAAACATCTCATTATTTAAAAAATGTTATGAGATTAAGCGAAAGAGATAACTTTAATATTTTTAATGAAATTGATGGCGAATGGCTTGTTGAAATTAAATCTATTAAAAAAAGTGAAACTGAAGTTCTTATAAAAAAATTTATAAAACCTTCATGTGACTTTTTTGACGTAAGTCTTTTATTTGCCCCTATTAAGCAAGCAAGGTTAGATTATTTAGCTCAAAAAACATGTGAAATGGGGGTAAAGACTTTATGGCCAATCTATACTGAATATACTCAATCAAAAAAATTTAACTCAAAACGCTTCAAAGCCAATCTTATAGAGGCTGCAGAACAATGTGATTTTAATAATATCCCTGAGATAAGAGAACCTGAAAACTTCAAAAATATTTTAACTAACTGGGATAATTTACTTGGTGATAATCAAGTAATTTTTTGCGATGAAAAATCAACCTTAAATGCTTTTGATTTATTACAAAATCAAAAATATGAGGGAAAAAAGTGGAGTATTATTATTGGCCCAGAGGGAGGGTTTAGTGAAAATGAGAGAAATCTTATAAATAAAAAAAATAATTCTTTAAATATTTCTCTTGGNCCAAGAATATTGAGATCTGATACCGCAGCAGTGGCTGTATTATCAATTTTTCAATTAATAATTGGTGATTGGAATAATTAGTAAGAATCTTATTTTTAATGTATTAACTGTTTATTCAAAATTGGAATGCTAAAATGAGTCAAAGTATGCAAATAATTGAATCAAAAGATGACTTAATCAAACCATTTGAAGATGGAGAAAAAAATCATAAAGATTTTAAAATAGGCACTGAGCATGAAAAATTTGCTTTTTTTATTAAAAATAATAAACCAGTACCTTTTGATGGGAAAAATGGAATTGAATCCTTACTTTTGTCTTTAAAAAAATTCGGGTGGGAAAGCATACTTGAAGATAAAAGAACTATTGGTCTAAAAAGATCAAAAAAAATTGGCGGTGGAACTATTACTCTTGAGCCAGCTGGTCAAGTTGAATTATCTGGAGCGCCATTAAGTAATCTTCACGAAACNTTTAATGAATTATCTGAACATAAAGAACAGGTTGATGAAATTGGTAGTCAATTAGGCATTGGGTTTCTTGGGGCAGGTTTAACTCCTGATTGGTCTTTAGAGGAAATGCCTGTGATGCCAAAAAAACGTTATAAAATTATGAAAGATTATATGCCAAGAAGAGGAAATCTAGGACATAATATGATGTTTAGATCTACAACAATCCAGGTTAATTTGGACTATTCCAGTGAATCTGACATGGTTAAAAAATTTAGAGTATCCATGGCTCTTCAACCAATATCTACTGCTATTTTTTCAAATTCTCCATTTATTGATGGTGGTCTTAATGGTTTTAAATCTTATCGTAGCGAGATTTGGACAGATACTGACCCTGATAGGACTGGCTTCTTACCTTTTGTTTTGGAGAGTAGTATGGGGTATGAGCAATATATTGATTATGCATTAAAAGTTCCAATGTATTTTGTATATAGGGATGGAGAGTATATTGATGTGGCAGGAAAATCTTTTAATACTTTTTTGGAAGGAAATCTAAATGAAGTGAAAGGAAAACCAACATATCTTGATTGGGAAAATCATTTAACAACAATTTTCCCTGAAGTAAGACTTAAGAGTTTCTTAGAGATGAGAGGCGCAGATGGAGGAACTTTTCAAAATGTTTGCTCATTATCTGCTTTTTGGGTTGGGTTATTGTATGATGAAATTTCTTTAAATATTGCAAATGATTTAATAAAGGATTGGGATTTGGAAACTCTTTACTCTTTGAGATTCAATGCTGCAAAATATGGTTTAGATTCTAAAATTGATGGAATTGATATTTTAAATTTATCAAGAAAAGTTTTAGAAATTTCAAGAGAAGGATTGAAGAGAAGGAATATTTTAAATGATAACTCAAATAGTGAGGATATTTATCTGAAGCCTTTAGATAATTTTTTAAAAAATGGAAAAAGTCCTAGTGATGAATTAATTGAAAAGTTTTTAAATAATTGGGATAAAAAAGTTGTAAATATGTATAAAGAATATACATTTTAAAAATAATAAATTATCAATAATTTAATATTTATGTGAGGAAAAAATGAACTTTGATTTTTCTGAAGATCAGAAACTCTTAAAAGAACAGGTATCTCGTTTTTTAACGGATAATTGTCCTATAGAGGTTGTTAGAGAGGTTTTAGAGGGTGATGACTTTTATTCTGAAAAAGTATGGAAGGGACTTGTTGAGTTAGGATTAACTGGTACAACTATTCCAGAAGAATATGGAGGCCTTGGATTAAGTCCACTAGAACTTTGCGTTATTGCAGAGGAGCTTGGAAGAGCATCGGCTCCTGTACCTTTTTCATCTTCAGTATATTTAGCAACCGAAGCTATTAAATTATTTGGTACTAGTGAACAAAAAGAAAATTATCTTCCTAAGCTTGCTTCTGGAGAAATAATTGCAACTTTTGCATTACCCGAAAGTGCTATGGAACCTAATCCAGATAATATTCAATGCACTTTTTCCTCTGGTAAATTGACTGGAACAAAAATGCCTGTTCCCGATGGAAGTTATGCAGATATTTGTGTGGTAGTTGTTAGAGATAAANCTTCGGACTCTGTTGGAATGTCCATTGTTGATTTATCTGAGAAAGGAATTGAAAAAAAGTCACTTTCTACACTTGATCAAACAAGAGATCATGCAGAAATTATTTTTAATAATGNTTCAAGTGAAATTATGAATTCATCAGGTGATGGNTGGAGTGATGTTCAGCAAATACTTGATATTGCTGCAGTATTAATCTCTTTCGAGCAAATAGGTGGGGCTGAAGCATCACTTAATATGGCAAAGGAATATGCTTTAGATAGATTTGCTTTTGGAAGACAAATTGGATCATACCAAGCTGTAAAACATAAGCTTGCTGATATGTATATAAAAATTGAATTGGCTAAGTCAAACAGTTACTATGGAGCTATGATGTTGAATGATAATGGCTCAGATTTAAAGATTGCTGCTGCTGCCTCAAGGGTTGCTGCAACTGATGCATTCAATTTCGCTGCCCAAGAAAATATTCAAACCCATGGAGGTATTGGATTTACTTGGGAGGCTGATACTCAATTTTATTATAGAAGAAGTCAAGTTCTTGGTCTTTCACTTGGAAGTATAGCTTCCTGGAAAAATAAATTGGTTACACAATTAGAAGAAAAAAATAATTAAATAAGGAGATAAACATTGGATTTTAATGATACACCGGAAGAAAATGATTTTCGTTTAGAGGTAAGAGAGTGGCTTAAAAATAATGCACCAAAAGAGAAAAAAGCTGGTGGTTATGACTCAATTGATGTTCAAGAGAGTGCCTTAGCAAGAGCTAGAGATTGGCAAGCAAAAAAAGCTGAAGCAGGTTATGCAGCTATTACTTGGCCAAAAGAATATGGTGGTCTTGGAGGTTCCTCCATTCAATCAGTTATTTATTCTCAAGAAGAGTCTAAGTATAATGTACCTACAGGCTTTTTCGATATTGGTTTAGGTATGTGCATACCTACAATGATGGCTTGGGCAACGAAAGAACAGAATGAAAGATATGTAGAGCCTGCCCTTTATGGAAAAGAAATATGGTGTCAGTTATTCTCAGAGCCTTCTGCAGGTTCAGATGTTGCTGGAGTTAGAACAAAAGCTGAAAAAGATGGAGATGACTGGATAATTAATGGTCAAAAGGTATGGACTTCAGGTGCACATTTTTGTGATTTCGGTATTATTGTTGTCAGAACAGATCCAACGGTTCCTAAACATAAAGGTTTGTCATTTTTCTTCCTAGATATGAAGTCCCCTGGAATAGAAATAAAACCAATTAGACAAATTTCAGGTGGTTCTAACTTTAATGAAGTATTTTTTACTGATGTTAGGGTGCCCGACTCACAACGACTTGGTGAAGTTGGTGAAGGTTGGAAAGTTGCACTTACTACTTTAATGAATGAAAGATTAGCTATTGGTGTTCCAAAATCAGCTGATTATTCATCTTTAACTCAGTTAGCAAAAGATGTGATTTTGAATAACAAGCCAGCTATTAAAAATGACCACGTTAGAGCTAAAATTGCAGATTGGTACGTTCAATCCGAAGGCTTAAAATATACTAAAATGAGGTCATTAACATCATTATCAAAAGGCGAAACACCAGGCCCTGAAAGTTCTATTGGGAAAGTCGTATCCGCTCCTAAAATGCAAGATTTAGCTAGCTTTGCAATGGATTTACAAGGTGCTGCTGGAATTTTGAATGATCCTGATATGTCTTTAATGCATTCTATATTTCAAAACCAATGGATGAGTGCCGCTGGATATAGAATTGCTGGTGGAACGGATGAGATTTTAAGAAATATTGTTGCTGAAAGAGTATTGGGTCTACCCCAAGATATCAGAGTAGACAAAAATGTTCCGTTTAATGAATTAGCTGACTCAAGATAGGTCTATTCTAATTTCATTCTTGGTTTGTTGGTTTAAATCTTTTATTGATAATAAAACATTTTTATTATTATTAATTTCAAGAGTTCCATAATTTTCCATTAAATAAGTTGGTCCAATTCTATTTGGACCAGCTTCTTCTGAAGCTTTAAATAATTTTCCGGCTGCTAAGTTGAGAGAACTTGATGTTAGTTCATATATCTCATTACCATTCTTAGTTTTATCTTTGTATATACCTGCTCTATGNCTATCACCTGATAGTATAATAAGTTTAGCAATATTATTTTCATCTATTAAATCATAAAGACGCTTCTTTTCTAATGGAAGATTTCCCCATTTTTCAAAACCATGACCTTCTGCTAATACTTGAATACTTGATATTAAAACTATTACATCTGATTTTTCTTTAAGAGTTTCTTTAAGCCAATTCCATTGTTCATTTCCAAGATATGTTTTTTTTGAGTCATAATCAGCTATATACTTTTCTTTTTTTGGTGCCCATTTTTTGTCAGTTGGTTTAAGAGGGGATCTAAAATATCTTGTATCAAGAAAAATAAATTGAATTGTTCCAATTTCAGTATTTCTCTTTTTACTAAAATATAAACCCTCTCGATTTCTTCTTATATCATCAGCTGGTATATCCCAAAATTTTAAAAAAAGCTCTTTTGCTTCTTTTTTATTTTCAAACTCTTTGCCACCATCATTTTTTCCATAATCATGATCATCCCAAATCGAGAAAATTTCATTAGTCTCTTTTAACTTTTTAAAAGGGATTTTTATTTTTTGTTTTTCATAAGCTTTTTTTAATAAATCTAAACCACTATTATTTTTATTATCACCATAAACATTGTCTCCCATAAAAATAAAAATATCTGACTTTTCTCTCAGAATACTTTTCCAGATTGGTTGATCTTTCTCTTGTGTAAGACATGATCCACATGAAATCTTAAAAATAATTTTTGATGACGCTTTTAATTTTTTAAATAGAGGAAAAAATGATAGAAGAGCTAAACTTCCTCCGTAAAGAAACATTCTGCGATTTATTTTTTTTAAGTTAAATTGAACCATAATATTATTATATAAAAAAAGGGCGCTAGTAGATAGCGCCCTTTTTCTGATTATTGATCATTTTAGAATTGATATTTAAGACCAACTTTAATTTGATAAACTGATTTACCTATGTTTTGTGTAGGTTGGCCATCAACTTTGAATGTTTTATAAACATATCTCCCTTGATCATCTACATCTGCCTCAACAATTCCTCTAGAATTAGTTGTAGAGCCGCTATAATTTTCAAAACCTCCCCAATCAGAATTTAAAAGATTAAGAACATTTTCTATATCGATAAAGAAAATAGCTTTTCCAGGAACTCCACCAGAAGGAATTTCCTGTGCTATTCTTAAATCAAAAGTTCCTGCCCAAGGGCTATTAAAGCTATTTCTAGGAACTGCAGAGCCTCGATACGCTGATAAACCCGAGTCTTGAAGAAATTGTTCAAAAGCAGCTACATCAAATCCATCAGAGTAAATTACATTTGGATCATCAATAGATGGAACGTAGAGTAATTCAATATTTTCTCCATCTGTTCTATATCCACTTAAATCCCCTCTGAATGTATAACTAAAGGGATTACCAGACTGTCTAAATCCATTTAACCCTATGCTAGTTTCAAGGTTTCCAAAAATATTTCCTTTCCATGTAAGTGCATAATCAAAAGAATGTTCAATCTCGTAGTGAGAGGGGCTATTAACAGGAGTAAGGTGATCAAAAATTGGCATCCTTACAGCGCTTGAAAAAATAATAGAACTTGTCATCATATGGGCCATTTCTCTATCTGTATGCGCATATCCAATATATAAATCTAAACCATTATCAAAAGATTTCTCCATAGAGATACCAAATATATTTGTTTCAGGCTGAATATTTTTAAAGGTTGTTAAATATCCAACATAGCTACATCCACCATACAATGGTCTGTTATCAGCTATCGCACTTCCTTTTGGATCACAACCACCTATATATGCGCCAACAGGATCCTCTTCTTCCATGTAAATATAGTTAGCTCTGATTGTGATACCTGAGTCTAAATCTGCAACAACTCCTAAGCTCATTTTTGTTATTGAGGGAATGCCAAAGTCTTTGTCCATCATAGCTGTATACCCACCAGTATCACCAATTTGATTTTGAACAAGAGCCAGTGCAGCTTCACCTGGATAACTAGCAGGAGTTCCTGGTATGGGTAAATTATTACTCTTTGCTCTCAGTTTGTTGCCTGGAAGGCCTAACCCTGTATCTATATATGGCCCACCAAACCATACAGGAGGAAGATTACCACTGAATTCACCATACCCAAAGGTAACTAGAATATTATCTTTAGCTTGCCAATCTAGAGAAAAACGAGGCATTAATATATCTTCACCATCAAGATTTACATCATTTCTAGGAGCTGGTCTAAACTCATCTCCAGTCCAGTTATACCAGAATGAATTATATTCAGGTGTCGAATCTTGACTTATTTCCTCATAACGGAAACCAATCCTTGCAGTTAAATCGGAATTAATACTCCAAGTGTCTTGAAGGTAGATAATTGTATAGTCCATATTAAAACGGCCAGCTGCATCTCTTGGATTATTNGTATCAGCATTTCTATAATCAAGNTCTCTTAGGTTACCAGAAATAAAATCTTCNAGAGAATTATAATCATATTCCCCTAAGCTATTTCTTGAAAACATATTAAACATATCATTTTCAATGGATTTATAACCCAATGTAATCGCATGATTNCCTACATCGTAATAGCCAGCTAACTCAANTTGTTTTCTATTAGTTTGAATTTCATTAGCATGTCTATATTGATCTGGTCCAAAAAATACAGTTCCTCCTGAGGCAACACCAACACCAACTTCTCCAATTGAGGTTGAACCAACAGGTGTGTTAGGATTCATGACATCTGTATCAGAATACAAAATTTTGGTTGAAAAGTTATCAGACCAATCTGAGTTTAATTCAAATTTAATTGTNTCATATTCTTTATTAATCCTATACCAACTACTTGAAAGTGGAAGACCAAAAGATCTATTCCAGTAAGCACTCTCTGTAAATCCATCTACATGAATATATTCCAATGTTAGTGCTTGATTATCTGTAATATTTGCATCAAATCTTAAAAAAGTTTTTTCATCTTCCTCTTCTAAACCTTTATTATATGATCCAGTATCATAGCCAATAATATCTTTTGCAGCCATAATAACGGCATCAGCTTCGTCTTTGCTAACTAATCCCGACTGAAAAGCCTGCATTTGAATTGGGTCAGAAGCTTCATATTTTTCATAACCAAAAGAGAAGAAAAGTTTATCTTTTATAATTGGACCTTGGAGAGCAATTGAGAATAATTCTGTATCAGGATCAGCATTATCTGCTTTTTTACCAAAAGGTTCATTACCACTAGTTTGAGAAGACTCAATTGTAAATGACCCATGAAACTCATTAGTACCAGCTTTTGTTGTAAGAACAATATTACCACTTGATGCTTCACCAAGTTCAGCGTCAAAATTTGCAATTTTAACTGAAACTTGATCAATAACATCCATTGATAGAGGCATTCTATTTGTTGGGTAGGCATTTGAACTTAGTCCATAAGAGTCATTTGCGCTTACACCATCAATTATGAAACCAATTAGTCTTGGCATTCCTCCTGCAAAAGAGAGCTGATCATTGTTGTTAACGGTCACAAAGGGGTCAAGTTTAGCAATATCTTTAATATCACGATCAATTGAAGGTAATGTTGAAATATCCTCTGCATCAAAAGTTGAACCAGGGCCAACTCCAAGGCCTTTAAAATCAACAGCTTGTGCAGTAACAACAATTTCTTCGACCCCAGATGATCCAAGAGTAAATGATAGATTTGCTTCACTTCCCAGTCTTGTAAAAACATTACTCTTTGTAGATATTTGCCCAGACTTTGTAACAGTTATTTTGAATGGACCCCCTAATCTTAAACCTCTTGAATAGAAAGCGCCTGAATTACCTGTTGATGTAGATGATTTACTTCCAGATGGGGAATGAAGAATTTGTACAGAGGCTCCAGTTATAGGATTACCTGCCTCATCAACTACTGACCCTCTGATAACCCCGGTAGTTTGTTCAGCTGAAATATCAGACGTAGAGATAGACGTTATAAAAATAGCAAAAAAAGTAAAAGTTAATATCTTCATTATTTTTTTTGTGTAAATCATTTAGAGCCTCATGGATTATTAATTCTTAAAAACTTGTTATTTAATATTTGAAATATTCTAATTTAATAATAAATTTATATTACAATTAAATTATTATGCTTAATTAATACTATAAATTATTGTTATTAACCAAAGAAATACAGTATAGAGATTATAATTTTTCAAATTTTTTTGAATTATGAGCTATATATTATTAATTGGGGATTAGGGAATTTTTAAAAATGTCTCATAAGTTTTGTATCGCACCTATGATTGATGTCACAAATCGACATTGCCGATTCTTTTTTAGAAAGTTTAGTAAGCATGCAAGACTTTATACTGAGATGGTTGTTGCCGATTCAATAATCTACGGCGATAAAGATTTTTTGTTAGGATTTGATGAAGTTGAACATCCTGTAGCGTTACAGATAGCTGGATCAGATCCTTTGACTTTAACAAAGGCAGCTTTAATTGGTGAGCAATATGGCTATGATGAAATTAATTTAAATATTGGTTGTCCATCCAAGAGGGTTCAGGCTGGAAATTTTGGGGCTTGCCTAATGGCTCACCCTAAATTAGTTGCAGAATGTGTTGAGAGAATAAAAGAAAAAATTAAAATACCAGTAACTATTAAATGTAGAATTGGTATTGATGATCACAATCCTGATGAAATGTTAACAGAATTTGTTGAAACAACCAAAAATGCTGGAGTTTCAACTTATATTATACATGCTAGAAAAGCTATGTTGGATGGTTTAGATCCAAAACAAAATAGAGAAATTCCTCCTTTGGATTATGATATAGTTAGAATGATAAAAAGAAAATGGCCTGAATTAAATATAATTTTAAATGGTGGTATTTTAAGCCCTTACGAGGGTAAAAAAGAGATTTCTAAATCAAAAGGAATTGAGCTTGATGGTGTTATGTTGGGAAGAGCTGTTCAGGAAAACCCTTATTCCATTATTGATGTTGATAAAATTTTCTTCAATGATGATAAAAAGCTTCCATCAAGAATTGAAATTGTTGAAGAAATGATCTCCTATTTGGAAATTTGTGTAAAAAATAATGTCCCAATTAATATAGTAACTCAAAATATGTTTGGTTTATTTCATGGTTGTAGAGGAGCAAAACTTTGGAGAAGTTATTTAAGTCATGAAGCGCCAAGAAGAAGAGATGATCCAAAAGTTCTGAAGGAAGCATTAAATCAGATTATTTCTTTTCAAAATCAGGCTGCTTAATGAGTAGTGATCTTTTTTCATTAATACCTTTTGCCTTAGTAATATCATTATCTGGTTTTATTTCTGGTTTTATAGCTGGTTTATTGGGTGTCGGCGGAGGTATTATAGTGGTACCAGTATTGTATCATTTTTTGTCTCTTATTGGTGTTCCTCAAGATGTTGTTATGCATATTTCTGTAGCTACATCTCTTGCAGTCATAATTCCAACAGGTTGGCGCTCATATAAATCCCATCAAGAAAATGATAATATTGATTATAGCGTTTTAAAATCATGGCTTTTGCCAACAATTTTTGGTTCAATTATTGGTGCAATTATAGCTGGTCTAATCTCCGGTTTTTGGCTGACTTTTATTTTTGCTCTTATAGCTTTTTTTGTATCAATAAATTTATTTATTAATAAAGAGGAATTTAAGCTTGGTAATGATATTCCAAAAGGTTTTTTTGGAAGCTTTATACCTTTTTCAGTTGGCTCTTTATCCTCCATGTTAGGAATTGGCGGGGGGACATTTAATGTTAGTTTGATGACATTATTTGGTAAAACTATTCACAAAGCAGTTGGAACCGCTTCTGGCCTTGGTTTTTATTTGGCAATTCCAGGAACTATTTTTTTTATTATAACAGGTTGGAATAATGAGAATTTACCACTTGGCTCCTTGGGGTATGTAAATATTATTGGATTACTATTAATTGCACCAATTTCTTCTTATGCAGCCCCAATTGGTGCAAAGTCAGCTAATAAATTAGATAATAAAATTTTAACAAATATTTTTGCTTTATTTTTATTAATTACCTCTGCAAGAATGTTTTTCGAAATTTTTTAAATAGATTGGTCATAAGGACCGATTTCTTTGAATTTTTTTAATAAATTATCAATAAACTTAAAAATTTCTCTCATTACATTTTCGGAAGAGGTACTTTCGCAAACAACAACAAGATTTGGTTTATTCGATGAGGCTCTAATTAATCCCCAACTGCCATCTTCAAGAGTAAATCTTATCCCATTTATTGTTAAGATAGATAGAATTTCCTGATCTGCGATTTTAATTTTATTTTCATACTTATTTCTGATTATTTCTGAAATTTTGTCGATAGTTTGATATTTTATATTATCTGGACATTCTGGCGACATTGTTGGTGAATTAAATGTATTAGGTAGATCTTTAATCATATCTGAAATACTACTTTCTCGATTTTCATCTAAAAGTTTACAAACTTCAATTGCCGACAAACATGCATCATCGTAACCTCTTCCAATAGGCTGATTAAAAAAATAATGACCTGATCTTTCAAAACCAGCTAAAGCTGATATTTCAGATGTTTTTTGTTTGATATAACTATGACCCGTTTTCCAATATTGAACACTTGCGTTATTAGATTTTAAAATTTTATCTGAACTAAATAATCCTGTTGATTTAACATCAATTACAAATTTTGAAGATTTATATTTTTTAGAGAAATTTCTAGCTAATAGTAAACCCATAATATCAGAAAAAACTTCTTTACCATTATCATCAACATAGCCACACCTATCTCCATCCCCATCAAAGGCAAAACCAATATCTGCATTATTTGCTATAACTTCTTCGCTGACATGTTTAAGCATTTTTAGATCTTCTGGGTTAGGGTTATAATTAGGAAAAGTATGATCAAGATCACAATGAACCTTAATAACTTCAATACCAATTTTTTCTAATATTTCTGGAGAAAAAATACCGGATGTTCCGTTTCCGCAAGCAACAACAGCTTTGATTTTACGTTTAATATTATTTCTTTTAGTTAGGTCCTCAATATATTTGGTATTCATTCCTTCAATATAGGTATATTCACCATTAATTTTTTTTGGACTTAAGTTTTTAAGGCATATTTCTTTGAGTCTTTTCATTAAGTCTGGTCCAAATGTTAAAGGTCTATTGACTCCCATTTTAAAGCCGGTCCATCCATTTTCATTATGACTGGCTGTAACCATAGCAACAGATTTACAATTTAAATCGTATTGAGAAAAATAAGCACCAGGTGATATAGTTAATCCAATATCAAAAACATTTATACCGTATGATAATAAACCAGATACAAGAGCGTTTTTAACTTCTTCAGAATAGGATCTATAATCATGGCCTATAACAATCTCTTTTTTGACATTTTCTTCTATCATTAATTGTCCAAGACCATAGCCAAGTTTTTTTATACCGCTTAAATTAATTTGTTTTGGATAAATCCATCGGGCATCATATTCTCTAAAACCAAATTCGTTAATAATTGGTTCTTCAGTATAGTTTTTTATATTAAAAGAAATGTCACTCATTAAAAAATTTCATCAATTATTTATCAATTGTCTCCATCGCTTTTTCAAAAACCTTACCGGTCTGCTCTCCGCCCATATTATATGACTTCGCTTCATTAAAATTAGATATTTTTTCCCAGTTATTAACAATATCTTCAGCGGTGGCATTAAGTCCGAGACTTAATCCATCAGACTCCATAATTTTTGAAACAGAATAGACTCCAGCACCAGCACACAAAATAGTTCCATTAGGAGCTTCATCCGAAACTAAATAAATTGCTGCAGGAGTAACGCTTTCAGGTGTTAATAAATTTTCAGCTTCAGGTGGCATTAAATTTGCAGTCATCCTTGTATAGGCCACTGGAGTTAGTGCATTAACATGGACGTTATATTTTTGACCTTCGAGCTTAAGGGTATTCATAAAACCTACCAGACCTAATTTCGCTGCCCCATAATTAGTTTGTCCGAAGTTTCCATATAAACCAGATGATGAGGAAGTAACCAATATTCTTCCATAGTTTTGTTCTTTCATTATTTCCCAAACAGCTTTTGTTGGTTTAACTGTTCCCATTAGGTGAACATTTAAAACTTTTTCGAAATCATTAAGTTCCATTTTAGAAAATGACTTATCAATTAATATTCCGGCATTATTTATTAGTATATCAATTCTTCCATATTCATCGATTGTTTGATCAATCATTAGTTTTACACCGTTGTCGTCTGTAACTGATGAACCATTAGATATAGCCTGACCACCGGAACTAATAATTTCTTTTACAA
>NYSO01000049.1 GCA_002683015.1 Rhodobiaceae bacterium | reverse complement strand
TTTGATTACCAAAGGTGAATAATAATGTCTAGTAAACAAATAATTTATATTTTTAAAAAATTAAAAAATTTTCTCTTTACTAAATAATTCTGTTACATGACCCATTTTTCTACCTTTTTTTGCTTCTTTTTTATTATAAAGATGAATTTTTACCTTTTTTGTGTTATTTTTATCACACCAATCTCCTATTTCTTCCCCTATAATATTAATCATATGGGCGCTATTTTTTAATACAGGTTTCTTAACTTCATTCCCTGATACACACATCATATGTTGCTCAAATTGACTTATGCTACATGCATCAATAGTCCAATGGCCAGAATTATGAACTCTTGGAGCAATTTCATTGACTAAGATTTGATCTTTTATGATGAAGAATTCTACCGCAAGAACACCTATGTGATTAAGTTCAGTGATTATTTTTTCTGAATAATTAATGAGTTTTTTGGTTTGATTTTCAGATAGACTTATTGGATTATATGTATGTTTTAATATGTGATTTTCATGTATATTTTTTCCTATAGGAAAAAAAGACGTATTACCTTTAATATCTCTTGCAATTATAACAGACACTTCAAATTCAAAAGGTATTCTTTTTTCAATAATTGATTTATTAAGAATTTTACTAAAAACTTCATTTGGATCATCAGAATCTTTAAGACTAAACTGTCCCTTTCCATCGTAACCAAGGGTTCTAGTTTTAATTATGCCATCAATAAAATCATCTTGGGCGGAAGATATATCATCTATAGTTCTTAAATCTTTATATGGGGCAATAGGTACCTTTAATTCATCTAAAAATTTTTTTTCAGCTAATCTATCCTGGGTCAATAATAGGCTTTTTTTTCCTGGTCTTATTTTTCTCTGATCTGTTATGAAATCGATTGTTTCAATTGGTATATTTTCAAATTCATAGGTAATATAATCAACATTATTTGAAAACTTAATTATTTCCTTTTTATCGGTATAATCTCCAACGCTAAAATAAGTTGATCTTCCTTTAGATGGACAATCATACTCTGGGCAAAAAATATGAGTTTCAACGTCTATCTTTTTTGCAGCATCACAGAGCATCATTCCTAATTGACCGCCGCCCAGTATTCCAATAATAGGCTTAGTCATTAACTGGACTTATAGCTACTGATTTTGTTTGTTTTTGTCGCCAATTATCTAAACCTTTAGAAATTTTTGGATTTTTATTTGATAATATTGATGCAGCTAATAGAGCAGCATTTTTTGCTCCAGCCGATCCAATTGCTAAAGTTCCAACTGGAACACCTGCGGGCATTTGAAGAATTGATAGTAAGCTATCAATTCCTTTTAAAGATTTACTCTCAATAGGGACGCCAAGAACAGGGAGTGTTGTTAATGAAGCAATCATTCCTGGTAGATGAGCTGCCCCACCTGCCCCAGCTATAATTACATTAATACCATTTGATTTAGCTTTTTTTGCGAAATTAAAGAGTCTATTAGGTGTACGATGCGCAGAAACTATTTTAGTTTCATACGGAATCTTAAGCTCATCCAAAATATTGCATGCATCTTGCATGGTTTTCCAATCTGACTTACTCCCCATAACTACTGAAACTAGTTTTATTTGATCAGATTTTTTTTTCACACTCATTCTCTATTTTAATCTTCTTTTTTTAATTCATTGAGTTTTGCGAAAACACTATCTGAGGTATATTCTTTTTCCTCTTGATTTTTACTGTCTTCAGGTAATGTTTTTTCTTCAATATTTTCCTCTATAGCTGTTACAGTCTCGGTATTAACTGGCTCTTCATTTTGTTCAATATTTTTTTCTTCAGCTTGCTCATTAGTTATATTTTCTGGAGCTGATATTCCTTCGCCTTCATTCTTTTTTGCTTCTTCTGCTTTTCTTTTTTCAATTCTTTTAAAAGCTTTCTGAACAGCGTTATCAAGGTCTACTTGAGTACATAATCCAACTGATACGGGGTCAACAGGNGTTAGGTTTGCNGAGTTCCAGTGTGTTCTATCTCGTATNGATTGAATTGTAGATTTTGTTGTTCCAACAAGTTTTCCAATTTGAGANTCNAAAAGNTCAGGNTGATTNCTNACCAACCAAAAAATAGAGTCTGGTCTATCTTGTCTTTTAGATAAAGGAGTATATTTCTTTCCAACTCTTCTTGCAACTTCGGGTAGATCATCTCTTTTCTGAATAGCCTTTAATCTTGCATTTTTATCTTTTTGACAATCTTCAATTTCTAATCTTGTAAGTTGACCTGCTGCAATAGGATCAGCACCTCTGATACCATGATCTACATCACCATCAGCAATACCTTTAACTTCAAGTATGTGTAAACTGCAAAAGTCAGCAATTTGTTCAAAAGTTAATGCTGTATTATCTATTAACCAAACAGCTGTAGCTTTAGGCATTAATGGTTGATTCATATTTTTCTCCAAAGGTAATAATTTTTATAAATTACTATGGGCAATCTATATAAGATAAAATGTAATTTGTAAAAAATTCTGTATAAAAATCTATAAAATAATAATCTTAGGTTTATACTATTAACAATATTGTTGAAAAAGTAAGAATAATCAATGGATTAATTAATGGAAGATGAAGTTTTAACAAAACAATCAATTATTGATGAGCTAAAAAGAGAATATCTTGATGAATTAAGCATTAGTGAGCTTCAGGAAAGAATTTTATCATTGAAAGATGAAATAGGTAGGGCTGAAAAGAAAATTGAAGTTAAAAAACTATCTAAAAACAATGCTGAGAGTATTTTCAAAAAATAAATTGATTAAAATCTATAAATAGAATTAAGACTTAGTTTCTTCTTGGGTTGTATTATCTGAAGTATTCTTTTCAGAACTATCATTTTTTGCTGAATCACCAAGAAAACCTTCAAATTTTTTATTAAACTTACCAACTCTTCCGTCACGATCTAGGATTTTCTGACCACCACCAGTCCACGCAGGGTGTGTTGTAGGATCAATATCTAAAACCAAAGTACCATTAGCTTCACCCCAAGTTGAGCGTGTTTGGAAACTAGAGCCATCGGTCATTTTAACCGTAATCATATGATAGTCAGGATGAGTATCTTTTTTCATTAAATTACCTATTTTTTGAACGTTTTACATTGCATTTGTATCTCATGCAAGTATTAAAAACCTAATTTTTCACTTAAAGCTAGGATTATATCATCATTTCCAGATATAATATTTCCATTCCAAAGGTCTTTATCACTCCCATCAATTCCTTTTGCAAAGCCACCTGCTTCACGTACCAATAAAACCCCAGCTGCTATATCCCAAATGGAGAGACCTCTTTCCCAAAAAATATCGTACCTACCAGCGGCAATCCATGCAAGGTCAAGAGCTGCGGAACCAGATCTTCTGATACCAGCAACTTCCGGAATAATCATATCCATTTCTTTCATAAATAATTCTTTGTTACCCCTTCCTAGATGAGGAATTCCTGTTATCAAAATTGACTCAGATAGTTTTTTTCTGGTTGCTACTCTTATTCTTTTATCATTTAGAAAAGATCCTTTACCCCTCTCTGCTGTAAACATCTCATCTGTTATGGGGGAATAAACAATTGCTGCCTCTAATCGGTCATTAATTTCAGCTGCAATTGAAATAGCAAAGTTTGGATTTCCATGCATAAAGTTTGTTGTACCGTCAATTGGATCTATTATAAATCTGGCTTTTGTATTTTTATTTTCTATTGGTTTAGATTCTTCCATTACAAAGGACCAATCAGGTTTTGCATATGATAATTCATCATAAATTATATTTTGAGTTCTTATGTCTGAGGCTGTTACAAAGTTTGCAGGTCCTTTGGTTTTAACCTGAAGATTTTCAAGCTCATTAAAATCTCGCCTTAATCCTCTTGAGGCTTTTTTTGCAGCCTTCTGCATTATATTTATAAGCGGTGAGTCCATTAATCAACACGTTTAACATAAGATAAGTCTTCTGTATTAATAATAATTTTCTCATCAGTCTGCACGAATGGTGGCACCATTACCCTTAGCCCATTCTCTAATATTGCAGGTTTGTATGATGCAGCTGCAGTCTGTCCTTTTACTGTTGGTTCAGTCTCTTTAACAATTAAAGTAACTTGATCAGGTAAAGCAATATTAATCGGTGTTCCTTCATGGCTTTCAATTTCAACATCCATTCCATCTTGAAGTAACGCTGTTTTTTCGCCTATAAAATCCAAAGAAACTTCAATTTGCTCATATGTTTCTTTATCCATAAATGAGGCAAGGTTTCCTTCAGTATATAAATATTGATAAGATTTATTATCAAGTCTTAATCTTTCTACTGTTTCTGAAGCACGAAACCTTTCATTAAGCTTGGTACCATCTGGTATTTTTTTTAATTCTACCTGAGCAAAAGCTCCTCCTTTCCCTGGTTTTACGTGCGAAGTTTTAACTGCAACCCAAATTGCATCATTGTGTTGAATTATATTACCGGGTTTAATCTCATTACCATTAATCTTCATTAGAAATCCTTAATATTAGTTTTCCTGGTCTTTAGTCCACATACCTTTTGTTGCAAGAGAATTCATTTTTGCTCTATGAGAGAAGGCTTTTGAGCACTCCTCTTCGTTTTCCTGTAAGCCTTGCCAAGCTTGTAAAGCTGAAGCTTGAAGAGCTCTACCATAAGAAAAACTTAAATTCCATGGAGTTCCTTCAATCTTATTAATTGCATTAAGATTCTCAGTTGCTTCAACTTCAGATTGACCACCAGATAAAAAAACTATTCCAGGAACCTCTGATGGAACAGTTTCCTTAAAGCAATTGACTGTCATATTTGCAATTTCTTCTGGTGAAGATTTCTTTGAGGAATCTTTTCCATCTATAACCATGTTAGGTTTAAGGCAAATGCCTTTTAGATTAACTTTATGTTTAATCAAATCATCAAAAACTTTTGTAAGAGTATTCTTTGTTACTTCATAACATCTCTCTATTGAATGAGAGCCATCCATTAATACTTCTGGCTCAACAATAGGAACTATACCTGCCTCTTGGCAAAGAGCTGAATATCTTGCAAGAGCATGAGAGTTTGTATCAATACAAAGAGGAGAGGGAATTTTATCGGAAATTGCTATGACCGCTCTCCATTTTGCAAATTTTGCACCCAAGCTTGAGTATTCTTCTAATCTTTCCCTTAATCCGTCTAAACCCTCTGTAACAGTTTCACCAGACATCATTGCCAATTCCTTGGCTCCCATATCAACTTTAATACCAGGAAGCGAACCTGCCTCACTAATAATATCAACTAGCTTTTTACCCTCTTTGTTTGATTGCCTTATTGTTTCATCAAAAAGAATTACACCAGAAATATAATTCTTCATTGCCTCTTCAGTCTCAAACAAAATTCTTCTGTAATTCATTCTGTTATCTTCTGTTGAATCAACATTAATTGAATCAAACCTTTTTTTAATAGTGCCTGAACTCTCAGGATTTATGACTATTGAGGGCCCATTCCAGGGAAAGACAACTGAGTCTCCCCTTGGCCCTTGGGCACTTGAGGCTCAGGCCAGGGGCAGGCCCACAACTCGGCTCGGCTCCGGCCGCCCCATTGGAACCGCTCTTTCCCCCGCCGACAGACCGCGCGTACTTCCTGCGCAC
>NYSO01000048.1 GCA_002683015.1 Rhodobiaceae bacterium | reverse complement strand
ACTGTAATACCTAATAAAACCATAATTAAGATAAATGTTATACAATTTAATCGAGTCATAGTTTTCCCTTTAATAGATTTATAATGGGACAAAAAAACATTTCTAATTTGAAAAATATATAGAACTTTTATGACAGTTTTGTGAAATAAGATATTTAAAATTATAGTTTAAACTTTATTAAAAATAATGGAAAAAGAAGAACCTTTCCCTAATTCACTTTCAATATCAAGTTGGGCCTTATGACGAGTAATAATATTTTTTACAATAGAAAGCCCAAGACCCGTTCCACCTTTTCTTATGCTACTATCAAGGTCAACTCTGTAAAACCTCTCAGTAAGCCTTGGTATATGAATACTTGATATGCCTGGACCATCATCAATTACTTTAAATAAGACTTTATCGATATTATCTGAGAGGTGAATGATAACCTCTTTGCCAGAAGTATTGTATTTAATGGCATTTTCTATCAAGTTAATGAAAGTCCTTCTGATATCATCTTCATCACCTAAAATATAATAATTCTTTTTTCTTATATCTCTCATTAAATTGATTTTATTTTTTTTAGCTAATTCATTTAACCCATCAAAGATATTATCAATAATCGATATTAGATTAATTCTTCTATCAGGAAGGATATGCTGTCGCATTTCGGCTTGGTTTAACGATAATAAATCCTCAATTAAGGATTGGGCCCTGTTTGACTCACTCAGAAGTTTTTTAAGGAACTCTTTGGAAGAGTCTTTATCATCTTGACCATACTTCTCGAGAGTTTCGGATATACCTTTTATTACAGCTATAGGTGTTTTTAACTCATGACTTGCATTAGCAATAAATTCACTTCGCAATGTCATTATTTTTTTCAAATCCGTAGTTTCACGTAATATCAAAAGATAATTATTTATATCTTGAGAGAATAGTTTGACCTTCGATATAAAGACATCATATGTCCTTTCTATTTCACTGGGTAAAATAATTTCAATTTCTTTTATAGTAACCTCTTCATTATTTTTTAAAAATTCTAGTGCATCAAAAAGCAATGTTGATCTAATAACATTTTGAATTCTCATNCCGAGAATATTTTCATTTTCCAATTGAGAAAAGAAATTCTTATTTGCCTTGTCATTTGAATTTATAATGTTGTCTTTATCATCAATTAGAATTACTGATTCAGGAAAACCATCAAAGATCATTTTAATTTGATTAATATTGTCGGTAACTAATTCATCTTTATCTTTTTTATTAATATTATTTTGAGTTGTNTCCAGAGAAATTGTTTTTTCATTTGATAAGGNTANAAAAAATCCAATAAAGATAATTATGAAGAAGATTGCTGAGTAAAAAGTAAAAACACCAAATAGAAAAAATATAAAATTTAANAAAATCACTAAAGCTATAGTTGGAACTTTAGGNTGAATTATTTCTTTCAAGACTAATTTTAGATTAAATTGTTTACGATCATTATTCTCAGTCATTTTTAAGTATAAGAATAAAAAGAAAAGTAAATCAATATTGTATGTAAAAATATTGTAGTATGAGATTATTAATACNAATGAATTTTATAGTGATAAAATAAGAAAAATGAAAAAAACACTTATATTGTGGAGACACGCTCAAGCAGAGATNGGTAACGATGATTTTAATCGTCCTATCGATGATAGGGGAAAAAAAGAGTCAAAAACTATGTCGGAATTTCTNTTATCCAATGCATCTCCTGATCTTATTTTATCCTCGCCTGCTCGAAGAGTTCAAGAAACATTGAAATCATTTAGTGATTTATTTTCTNTAAAAAAAAGTAATATAGATGAAANCCTATATCTCGCAGAACCTGAAAAGATTGTACAATCAATAATTGAAAATGCAGATAACGAAGATACNATTTTAATCGTTGGTCATAATCCAGGTATTCATGAATTATCATTGTCACTAACAAACAATAATCCGGATTTAATGGTTGAATTTTCTACTTGTTCTATGAGTTTTATTTCTTTTGATAATGATAATTGGTTTGATTTTGATACAAACAAATGTCTGTTAGAGAAATTTATTCGACCAAAAGATTTAAAAACTAACCATTAAAATAAAGAATAATACTAGCAAAAGACATTACTGAAATCAGTAAAAAGGTTCCTTGCGCACCAATTAATCTTGGATAATTGGCACCTTCATTTTTACTCATACCCCAAGCATGAAGAAGNCTAAATAAAACAAGAAGTANTCCAAATATNTGTATCAAANCATTAGATGACGAAGAATACTCAAAAATAAAAAGTATAATTAAAGCCAAAGGAACATTTTCTACAAAATTTGCNTGTGCCCTCTCTGTAGCGTTAGACCTCCATTTCTCTTCTTCACCTCCTCTTAAGCGAACATAAAGAACTTGATTNGCNAGCAATACCGATAAAAGCCCCAAAATAGCTGCATAAAGTAGAGTTATCATATCAAACCTCTAATNACAGAAAGAATGCCTATTGNAATAATTGTTAAACCTATCCAAGAATATTGATCNAGCCAAAAAAGCATAAAGGAACGTTGACTATCTACTTCACCATTTTCTGGTTTANTTTTCTTTAATTGCCTTGGTAATCCAGCAACCCAAAAAATTTGCAATCCATGCCATAAAAAGCCTAAACCAAACGCTAAGATAAGATTTGAAATTTCCATAATTAATAATGCAACATTTATTAAGTTTTTTAAACTATTTTAATTAAATTTAGATGAGATTAATGGAAGATCTAAAAAAGACTTAAACCCTGGACTCGCCTCGCAAACTAACGGTATTGCATGAATACCATGTAAAGCAGTCGATACCAAAGGATCATCATTCCAATCATGGGAAAAATCAATTTTCATATTAGGCTTTCCCTTTACTTCTACACACATACCAACTGGTTCTTCCCACTCAGGAGCTGCATCAGGGTGCGCCCTCCAAATTGTTTCTTGTATGATTTTAGTTCCATCTTCGCAATTACCTGTCCACTTTCTTCTTTGACCGGAAATTTTTCCTTTTTCAACTACACCGGCAGCAATNTTGNAATCTTGATCAGCTGTAATTAAATCTATGCTNTCATCTACATTAATAATTTTTGATCCTATACCATCAGCAATTAAATATATCGCTTCCTTAAAAAGACCGCCCAGCCAATTTTCATATCGGCCAGCTTCCTGATTATANTGATCAAGAGATTTTCCCATTAACATAGTATCAAAAACGATTTCTTCAGATGGATAATATGAAAATTCAGAACTCTCCGTTACAACTACCTCATTTACCTCTTCAGACATTCCACTCATGGTTAAGGGCATTAAATCGGATAGCCAACCAGGGGCAATACCTGTACCATGAAGGCTAACACCCCCTTCATTGCAAGCATCCTCAATTTCATTTGCAAAATCTTCTCCAAAAGCTTTGGGGTATAAGAAACCAACGGTAGTTACTACATTAAAACCATTTTTTAAGAGCATTATTATATTATTTTTATCTAAATCAGGGTCCTCACCTAACCTTAAAGAAGCAAGGGGGGTATAATTTATGCAATCAGCTTCTATAGATAAAACTTTTTCAATATCAGTAGAGGCTTCTACGCCCATTGGATTAATACCCGCTATTGTTCCTGCATCTAAACCATTTTTATTTTTATCAGAAACTATAAGCCCTACTAACTCAAGATCACTTCTGTTATTAATGCCTCTTATAGATGCTTTACCAACATTACCGGATGACCATTGAATAACTTTGTATATCTTTTTAGGCATTTGCTGCTCCCATTTCATTTTATAAATTGATTAATATTAGAACTTATTTTAATTATAAATAAAATAAAATTATCAAAATTTAATTTATTTAACGAGTACGAAATGGAATTATCAATAGAAATTACAATGTACCCATTAGAAGATAAATACCTTCCTATTATAGAAAATTTTATTGAACATTTAAAAAGTTATAATGATATTAAGTTAGAAGTTTTTCCAACTAGCACGGTTATATATGGGGATTTTGATATTGTTATGGAAGTTTTGTCGAGCGCGATAAAATGGAATGTAAATAATAAAGATAAAGCTGTTTTTGTGACAAAGTTTTTACCTAATTATAAAGCAATCTAACTAAGTTTGAGGATTCGATCCTACAACAGAATATCTATTATCTGGATCAGTATAATAATGATCAACATTATCACCATCTAATCCAAAGTTTTTTTCTTGTATCCTGTATAAATTTCCTAACATCCACGCATGGGCAGCATCATTTTCTGAACGCTTATTCCAAAATAGACGAACGGAATATTCATTTGTATCAAAGGGCATTGGAGCAACAATAAAATTATTAGCTTTATTAAAAAATGATGCAAGATGTCCTGATAAAGTTATTAAGTAATCAGAGGCACGAATAATTTCCTTTGCTACTGATACATAATTTACAGACATGGTAATATTTCGTTTCTTTCCAATATCGCTTAAATAATCATTAACAGGGCTATCAATTGTTCCATCATAAGAAACATGAACATGATTTGCAGCTGTATAATTTTCAAGACTTATTTGACCTTTTTTATCAAAAAAAGGGTTTCCTTTTCTTCCAACACAAAGTGGACGATCTTTATAAATAAGGAAACTATTAAAATATTCATCAAACTTTTCATCAGAATAGGATTTTAATTCAGATCGAAGACCTTCATCAGATGAAATAATAAAATCTAACTCCTGATTTTTTAATTTTTCTAAATCACCTTTTGAGGTCGAAACTGAAGATATTTGAATATTAGGAGCTTCNTCTTGAAATACTTGCGCGAGCTGAGGGAAAATTCTTCCCGCCGCTATGTCTGGCAAACAAAATTTAAAGAGTCTATTTGATTTTGCAGGATTAAACTCTTCGTCGCTTAAGGATGACTGAATTGAATCAAGAGCATTTTGAATTGGATAAATTAAATCTTCTGCTTTTTTTGTTGGCTTCATCATATCTGATGATCTAAAAAATANATCATCATCCAATGTATAACGTAATCTATTAAGAGCATTACTTACAGCTGATTGGGATAAATTTAGCTTATCTGCTGCCTTAGTTATTGTTTTTTCATTATAAATTGATGTAAAAACTAGAAGAAGATTTAAGTCTATTCTTGATAAATTCATAATATAAATACCTTTTAATTAATAATATAAATATATTATCATTCATTAAATAAATAGTAAACATTTATATAATTAATTTGATAAATAATATAAAAATATCATATAAGACTAATCAAGATTACGGAGTTGATTATGTCTTTATTAAAAAATATTTTAATTGCTGGATTATTTCTTTCAGTTTTTGTTGCGGTCTCTCCCGCCTTNGCTGAAACGGTAAATAGAAATAATGAAGTTACAGTTTATGAAGATGTAAGATCAATTCAAAAAAATAATGGTGCAAAAGCTGCATTCTAAATTAATTTTAAAAATTTAGTTTCAACCAAATGGTTGTTACCTAATGGACAATCCCTTCCTTCCCCCCTCCCATTCCCTTGAAGGGATTGTCCANAAAAAAGANTATTGAGTGAAAAAATGGTTAAAGAAAGTATTGTNAATTTTAATGATCCTAAATTATCTGAAGAGTTGAATCTTATTCAGAATAATAGNGTCGACTCTTTGATCTCTTTAGATAGATTCCTTNCTAAATTCCTATCAATT
Source organism: Rhodobiaceae bacterium (assembly GCA_002683015.1). GTDB lineage: Bacteria > Pseudomonadota > Alphaproteobacteria > MED-G09 > MED-G09 > MED-G09. Next base: position 7,129 of record NYSO01000048.1, on the reverse strand, counting down.
ATTTTCTANTTTATATTAAATTTAAGAATCGCACCTGGNTTAATAGTCACAAAAAAATCATCNTCAAAATTATTTTTNGCAATCAAATCATTAAGAATGATCTCTGGTTCTCTAATTGGTTCTGTCGTTAGGATAAATGTTCCCCAATGCATTCCAATTGATTTTTTTGCGCCTAAGTCAAAAGCAGCATCAAGCGCCTCTTCTGGATTCATATGACTTTTTTTCATAATGCTTCTTGGTGAATAAGCTCCTATTGGAATAAANGCTATATCTGGATTNCCTAATCTCTTGTTAATTTCAANAAAATCTTTTGAATAACCTGTATCACCNAAGTGAACTAATTTAATATTTGAATTTTCNACCCACCAGCCTCCCCATAAACTTTTATTTTTATCAAAAAGACCTCGTCTAGACCAATGTTGAACGGGAACAAATGTAAAAGTTGTATTTTTAATAGTTTTTGATTGCCACCATTCAAATTCAAAAACATTTTTTATACCTTTATTCAAAAACCAATTCTTAAGTTTCAAAGGTACAAGAAATATCGTATCTGNGTTGATGCTATTTAATTTCTTAATGCTATCCAGATCTAANTGATCATAATGATTATGACTAATTACAACTACATCAATTTTTGGAAGATTTTTATAACTTATTGCTGGTTTAATTAATCTTTTNGGTCCAAGAAAAGATAGTGGTGATGCTCTATCCGAAAAAATAGGGTCTGTAATTATATTAAGATCATAATTATTAATTATAAAGGATGAATGACCGATCCAAGCGGTATAACCTAATGGTTTTTCAGAGATACTGTTATATTCATTCGATATCTCAATTTCTTCTCTTTCAACAGATTGTAATGCCCGAAAAAAACTAAATGGTGGAGATTTTTTATCCTTAATCAGATCTTCTTCCAACATTGCCTGGTTNTCAGTATTCTTAAAAACTTCATCNTCTAAAATTGAACATGATGANAGCAATACTANTANAGAGANAAAGTAAAAAATTTTCATTACAATTTTTGTTCAGGAATACCATCTTTTATTGATTTAATATTATTATTCTCATCGAAATAGACTAATGTTGGCTTATGTATTAATGCGGCTTCTTCATCATATAAACCATAAGCACATATTATAATTATATCTTTTGGTGAAGCTTTATGAGCAGCTGCACCATTTATTGATACTGTTTTAGAACCTGCCTCAGCAGCCATTAAGTATGTTGAAAATCTCTCGCCATTAGTAACATTATAAATATCAATTTTTTCATATTCTTGTAATTTACCTTTTGCCAATATATCTGTATCAACAGCACAGGAACCCTCATAGTCCAATTCAACTTGAGTCACATTTATACGGTGCAATTTTGACCTTAATAGAGTTTTTTGCATTTTTACCTCAAAAAAAATTTGCTAGTTAATCAAAATATTATCNATCAACCTGACATTACCTAATTTTACTGCAATAGCAATCAATACTGATGCATCATTCTCACTTGCATCCTCCAGAGTTTCAGGATTAAGAATTGATAGATATTCTGGAAAAATATTATTTTTTTTAAAAGCTTCAATAGAATTTATTATTAATTCATNATGAGTTTTATTTTTTATGTTATTTTTAATGAAAGTTAACTGTTCATAAATTTTTGGAGCAATTTTTCTATCCTCAGNGGTTAATAAATTATTTCTTGACGACATAGCTAAACCATCATCCTCTCTTANAATTGGACTGCCTAAAATTTTAATTTGAAAGTTATGTTCNTTAAAAAATTTTTTAATTATTAAAAATTGCTGATAATCCTTNAGCCCAAAAACAGCATAATCAGGATTTAANACTTCAAATAATTTTCTTACAATTGTAACAACGCCATCAAAGTGNGTTGGTCTAGTTTTTCCGCATAATTTTTTACTTATGTCAGGAGCTTTAAACTTTTGGATATTTTCAAGGATATTCTCTGAAGGACAGAANACAAAATCACAGCCTGCTTGTTCCAACTTTGNTAAATCATCATGAAGGGTTCTTGGGTAACTATCAAAGTCTTCATTAATNCCAAATTGAAGAGGGTTAACGTAAATGGAGGCTATAATTATTTTTCCAACTTCTTTAGCCTTATTTACAAGACTTACATGNCCGCTATGTAGATTTCCCATAGTTGGAACAAGAGCAATCTCACTAAAATCTCTCAAAACCTCTTTGGCCTGATTCTCGTTATTAATAATTTCCATTTTAATAAAAAGTATGAGCCCTTGATGGGAATTTTTTAGTTTTAACACTTCTAACGTATTTTTTTAAAGCCACTTCAACAGATGNAGATCCTTTGAGGAAATCTTTTACAAATTTTGGAGGTTTNTCTAAACATGTAATACCAAGTAAGTCGTGTATNACCATAATTTGACCATCAGTTTCAGGGCCTGCGCCAATTCCTATAACTGGTATTTTTAATAAACTTGTAATCTCTTTTGATAAGTCATTAGGAACACATTCTAAAAGTAACATTGCTGCTCCAGCATTTTCCAATGATTGAGCCTCTTCAATAAGTTTTTGTCTCTTTTTAGTATCCCTTCCCTGAACAAAGTATCCACCAATCCTATTAATTGATTGCGGAGTTAATCCCATGTGCGCGCAAACGGGTATACCTCTTTCAGCAAGAGTACTTGTCATTTTACATATCCAAGACCCNCCTTCGATTTTCACTGAATTTGCACCATTTTGCATTAATCTTGTTGCATTCTCTAAGGCTAATTCATCTGTAGAGTAGCTCATAAATGGCATATCAGCCATTATATGAGAATTAACATTGCCTCGGGCAACACAATCAAGGTGATAAATTAACTGATCCATAGTTACTGGCAAAGTACTGTCATGCCCTTGTATTACCATACCAAGGCTATCACCAACGAGTATAACCTCTACACCAGNCTCGCTTATTTTTTGAGCTAAAGTAGCCTCATAAGCAGTCAANCAACTAAACTTTTCTGAAGCNTTTTTTAGCTTACGTAATGTTGAAATAGTTATTGGTTTATTATTGTGAGTAGACATTTATTAAATAGATCTAATTATAAAAAAACTTAATAGATATTTTTTATAAATCCCCTTCTTTGATTTTCGATATCATATTTACCTAGTTTTAAAAATACAAACTAATTTTTAATAATATATAACTCTTNTTAAATATGNNTCTAAGTTAATTTAAACAAAATTTTTTTTACTTTTTTGACTCAGTACTACTTCTNTTTCCAAATTTCTTATACCATTCCATTGTTTTTGAGAAACTATTCTGATCATCTACACCAATACTTTCAGCAAAGGTAAAGGTTGAGAATAATGTACAATCAGCAACTGTAGGGCGATTAAAAATTAAAAATTCATCTCCATTTACTGAGTCTTCTAAAATACGTAAATTCTTTTTATAACAATTTAAAGCCATCTCAGCTGCTTCTTTAGATTGAGGGCCTTTATCTGCAAAAAATGGTGAAATATTATGAACATAATGAGCAAGCTCAATCATTAATCCAAGTTCTGCTAATCGATCAATTTCATGTATCCTAGCTTTCTCAAGTGGATCCTTTCCAAGCATATTGGGAGAGTCTTTAATCCCTTCTAAATATTCTATAATGGCCCTAGATTCACGTATAACCTCACCGCCATCTAATTCTAAAAAAGGTACAGTTCCCATTGGATTTTTATTTAACATTTCAGGGGTTCTTAATTCGTGATTGAGTAAATCAACTTGAATATATTCAATAGAAATATCTTTTTCGTNCGCAAAAATTTTAACTTTTTGAGCATTTGGAGCGGGATAATCATACATTTTCATGGTCGTACCTATATTTTGTTTATGCCCCATTTTATACCACGTCTTAGCAGTTCATAAAATACTTCACTTTCCCAGCCACCTCTATCGACTGGACATTCATCCATAAAAGGTCGCATATCATATTTACCTCTACAGTGACCAAGCATCAGATATAATACACTCCCTTTGCCTACTTTATGTAAATACATCTGAGGTCTTGGAATATCCTCCTTCCAGGATGAGCTAACATAGGCATCTGCATCATCTGTATATCTAGATTCTAAGAGAATTTTTATACCATCTGAAAATTCACAATAATAAGGTTCATCAAAAATTTCAAAATCCTCTAAATCTTTTGTTACTGGGTGAGACCTATCATTAACTGTTACTTTAATATTCATATTTGGAGGATGAGCTATAAAACGACTTCCTAATAATTTCATTAATTCAGGATTTTTATTTGGAGTGTCAGTTTTACCTGGAATTTCAAGACCATCAACTATTTGCATCTCTCCAACAAATTCGATAAGTGCGTTAGTACCGTGCAAACCAAACCATTTTCCGCCATTATTAAGGAATTCTCTTAGTGTATCTACTTCTTCCTGTTCTGGAGAGAGATCGCAAGTATACGTAATTAATAAATCTGAATCCTTAAATTTATAAAAATCACTATAGTCTTGTGATATTGAAACCCCTAGATCATCATGCTCAGAAAATAAATTGACTAATTCAGAGCGTGCAAAATCCGTATCATGATACTTAGCATTACAAATCAAATGAACGTGATGTGGCTTAATTTTTACCATTTTTAACCTCCCCTATAATTAATAAAAAAGGCCAAGAAATCACAAGATTTTTTGGCCTTTTTTTTGCTTTTTTTAAAAACGTCTAAAAGTTTTTATCAAATGATACACCTAGAGTTCTTGGGAAAGGTATAATATGTTGACCACCAGCCATTCCTGACGGGCCTTCTTCTTGTAATAAGTTACGGCCAAATATTCCTACCTTCCAACTATCTCTTGCAACACTTAAGCTTCCAGATANNAATTCAATATCNTCAGANACACGNCCATCGAATACACTAGTAACTTTGTCACGATAACTAAACAATGCATTTGCATTAAATGTCATTCCGTTTTCCATTNCAGTTGAATAGTTAGATCTTATAGAATATGTNGTTTTNGCTGTACCTGGAAGTTGGCTNCCATTTGCCATAAATGGNTTTTTAACTTGGATGGCATCNTCAACATTATCAAGNTCAACCTCATTCGTATTTCCTGAGAAATAAAGTGATAATCCATCNATTGGAGTATCCCAAGCAATAGTCAAATCAATACCTCTACCTTCTATATCNCCAATTGGAATAACAATAGTTTGAAGAGCAGGTGAAATTTCTATTTGNGCATCACCCCAATCATAGAAAAAAGCAGCAAGATCAATTTGAACAGATCCTAAATCCCACTTTCCACCTAGAGTATAATTCCATAATGTATCAGGCTCAGATGCATTATCATAATTTGTACCACCAAGAGTTGCATTTGATGCTGTCATAATAGATGTAGAACTAATTGAACCACTTCTAAAACCTTTGGCAGCTTCAAAATAAACCATAGAATTATCATTGGGGTAGTAGGCTATATTTAAACGAGGATTAAAAGTATCATTCGTTGCACTATCAACACCAACTGTATTAGTTATTATTGGTTCAGGTGCACCTGTAATTGCTGGCAATAACTCCACAGCACTATTTTCATTAAAACTTCTTTTTTCCTCATAGAATCTTCCACCAATTGTAACAACCCATTTTTCATCAGCAGAGGTTCTGCTTGCTTCACCATAAACAGCCCATGATTCACTTGATAGTAAATTTGATGCATTAATTGAGTTAAATCCAAAGTCTGGCAAAAGAACATCTTGACCACCAAATGTTTCACCATCTTGATAAAAAAGACCAACAATCCAGCTCCATGCACCATCACCATTTGAAATTAATCTTAAGTCCTCGTTAAAGTTCTCAGACTCTAAAGGCCATAGAGAGGAAAAATTCCCAATACCTGGAATAAAACCACCATTATTTGAAATAACAGTATTTTCCATATANCCAGTAGTACTTTGCAATGTCGCAAAACCTAAGTCATATTCTATGTCTGCTACATAAATAGTAAAATCAGAATAAGTTTCACCAAATGTATTNTCNATTGCAGGAGGGTTNGGATAAGTCAGTCTATTAGCAAATTTCTGTTCTGAGTCTTGATGCCAGTATGTAAGTTTAATACTTAAATCNTCACTTGGTTCTANTAATAATTTCAAACGACCAGTAATTCCATCGTATGGATTACCATCTGTTTGATTAGAAGGAATAATTTCAGCCCAACCACCTATATCTTTAATACTNANAACTCCTCTTAAAGCAGCATTTTCTGATAGAGGGATATTTAGCATAAGATCACCAGTATGACTGCTATCACCATCATCAATATCTGCNAAAGTTGCTTTGAAAGATCCTTCAAATTCTCCTATTACAGGATCTTTTGTGATAACTTTTATAGTTCCACCAAGTGAACCTAATCCATATAGAGTTCCTGATGGGCCACGAAGAACCTCAACTCTTTCAGTATCATAAATATCTGTTACCGGAGCATAAGGACGGCCAGGTAAAGAAAAGGCAAAATTATCCAAATAATAACCAATAGTTGCATCACCGTCAGTTTCGGCAGAAGCAACACCTCTTATAGAATACACATTACTTCCTTGACTGATTGATGAATTTTGAACAGCGCCTGGTATAAGATCAATCATTTGCTCAAAATCAGTTATTTGAAGATCTTGTAAATCATCACCAGATAAAGCCTGAACAGCCTGCGATACGTCACTTATCGATTGCTCTGTCCTATTAGCTGTTACTAATATCTCTTCAATATCAGCTTCAGTTTCTTCAGATGCACTAACATTTTCATCTGCAAAAACTTTAACTGATGAAAAAACAAGTAATAAAACTGATAATGATATAATTAATATGAAATTATTTATTTTTATTGTCATTTTACCCTCCCTTTTTTATTTAATTATCAAATTAAATTATATTCTAATTTAAAAAAAATATTTTATTATAGTAACATCAATAAAAACAAAATAATATGCAAATATAAAGTTGTTTAATGATAATTGGTTTTTAAGTTTAAGGTTTTAGTAATGGCAAAAATTGAGAAAGATTTCATAGAGAGGGAGAATCCAACTAAAAGAGATTTTAAAGCTGAACCTTTTATTCCCAGGAAACCAATTCCGGACTTAGGCCACGAAAAACTAGATGGTGAAAGATTTTATTCTAGAG
>NYSO01000001.1 GCA_002683015.1 Rhodobiaceae bacterium | reverse complement strand
TTAATACTTATAAAAAAAATATTGATCAATCACAGCATGTTTTAAAATCTTTTGAACAGGATACAAATGGTAAATGGATTAATTCTAATTAAAGGAGAATATTATGACCATTCAAAGAACACTATCAATAATTAAACCAGACGCTACAAAAAGAGATGTCACTGGTAAAATTAATCAAATGTTAGAGAGCAGTGGATTAAGAATTATAGCTCAAAAAAGAATAAAACTATCCCAAGAACAAGCCGAGGGTTTTTATTCTGTTCATAAAGATCGACCATTTTATAATGATTTAGTTAATTTTATGATGTCAGGGCCAGTTGTAGTTCAGGTTTTGGAAGGTGAAAATGCTGTTAAGGTTAATAGAGAAACAATGGGCGCAACAAATCCTGAAGAAGCAGAAGAGGGTTCAATTAGGGCTGAAGTTGGCTTGTCAATAGAAGCAAATTCTGTTCACGGTTCTGACTCTGAAGAAAATGCTAGAAGTGAAATTAATTTTTTCTTTAAAGATGAAGAAATTTGTCCATAGATTATACTTTAAAATCATCTAAAATTTTAATTGCTTTATCTGAAAAAATTACTTTATCATTTTTAACTTTAACTAATTTTTCGGTAAATAATTTTAAGCATTTTGGGTAGAGTTTGTGTTCTAGCTTAAGAACCTTTTCTGCTAAAGAGTCTTTATCATCGTGAGCATCGACCGATGTTACGGCTTGACCTATGATTGGCCCCTCATCAACACCTGATCTTACCAAATGAACTGTACAACCTGCAAATTTAACTCCTGACTTAATAGCTCTTTCATGAGTATTTAAGCCTTTAAATGATGGAAGAAGGGCGGGGTGTATATTAAGATGTTTATTAAACCATTTTTCAACAAACTTTTCCCCATGTATTCTCATAAAACCAGCATTACATAAAAAATCTATTTTATTTTCAATTAAAATATTATTAATCTGATTATCAAAATCTTCCCTTTGAGAGAATTCTTTATGATTAATTATTTTAGTTTTTATATTTTTTGATTTTGCAAAATCAATACCTTTGGCGTCAGGGTTATTAGATATAACAATATTTATTGAAGCATTTTTATCATTTTGACATGACTCTATAAGTTTAATCATATTTGAACCACTACCAGAAATTAGTATTCCAATTTTCATTTTAATCTCTATGATAAACGACCTTAGGGCTATCTATATGTGTTTCTATAATTTCACCAATTATATAAAAATCTTCATTTTTCTTTTCTAAAATTTTGGATATTTTTGTAATATCTTTTTGATTTATTACTAAAATCATACCTATACCGCAGTTAAGAGTTTTAAGCATTTCTTTTTCATCAATATTTCCTAATTCCTGAAGCCAGTTAAATATTGATGGNCTNNCCCAGGATGATAAGTTTATCTTAGCTCCAATATTTTCGNTCTCAAAGATNCTGGGTAAATTTTCTGTAATTCCCCCNCCAGTTATATTTGANATAGCCTTNATTTGATCTGAGCTATTAAGTAANTCAAGAATAAGTTTCACATAAATTTTTGTTGGTTCTAAAAGAGTTTCTGCAATTGTTTTTTCACTATTATCTGGCATTGGTAGGGTTATATTTATATTTTTTTGATCTATTATATTTCTTACCAGAGAGTAACCATTAGAATGAAGGCCATTTGATGGAAGGCCTATNAGTANATCACCTTTTTCAATATTATTTTTTGGNAGCAATTTATTTCTNTCAACTAAACCAACAGAAAATCCTGCTAAATCAAAATGCCCTTTTTCNTACAAACCAGGCATTTCTGCGGTTTCACCACCTATGAGAGCACAATTAGACTCTATACATCCTTTGGAAATACTTTTGATAATTTTTTTAGCAGTTAAATTTGAGAGTTGTCCTGTGGCAAAGTAATCTAAAAAATAAAGTGGTTCTGCTCCCTGCACAATTAAATCATTTACGCACATAGCAACAAGATCAATTCCTATGTAATCATATAAGTTATTCTCTATTGCAAGTAATAATTTTGTTCCTACACCATCAGTCGATGAGATTAGCAAAGGATCATTATAATTTAGAAGCCCTATATCAAAAACTCCACCAAAACCTCCAATGGTACCATCCGCACCAAGTCTTTGAGTTTTTTTTATTATAGGTTTAATTTCTTCTATTAGATCATTTGCTTTTTCAATATTAACACCTGATGAAGCATAGGTTATTTTTTTATTATGATCTTTGGTAATTTTTTGTTTTTTCAATGCCTCAGCCTCATTGTTATGATTTTTAATGACATGAATCATTTTTATTACATATTAATAAATATATCATTAATATAATTAAATAAGGTTAATTTAATGAATATTGCTAATATAATAACTATTATAAGACTACTTTTTACTCCTTTTATTATTTGGTTGATTTTATCAGGCTATTATAAAACTAGTTTTATTTTTTTTATCCTAAGCGGTCTCTCTGATGCAATTGATGGTTTTATTGCAAAAAAATTTAATCAGATAACGGTTTTAGGGAGTTATTTGGACCCACTGGCTGATAAAATATTAATTGTTTCCTCAATATTAGTTTTAGGATTTATTGGAATAATACCTTCATGGCTTTTGATCTTAATAGTATCAAGGGATTTGGCAATTTTGGGTGCTGTAATTATTTCTTGGCTTATGGAAAGTGATTTAAAAATAGAACCAATTTTTTCAAGTAAAATTAACACATTTCTTCAGATTCTATACATTTGCTTAATCTTATTGAATTTATCAAACTTTATCAATTTGAATACTCTTGGAAGTATTATAATTCCTTATTTTTCTTATCTAATTGGCTTTTTTACGTCATTATCTTGGGGTATTTACTTGGTATTATGGTTGAAGAATATTGGCATAATCTCAGCGAGTGAAAATCATGAAAATTGAAAATGATAACTCACAATTAACTATTGAAATGCCAAAAAGAACCGCTCTTGATAGAGAGGATTTTCTTGTAAATGCTAGGAATAAATCTGCAGTAGAATTTATTGATAATTTTTATAAAGAGCCAATTAAGCGGGGTATCTTGATTGGTCCAAAAGGTTGTGGAAAAACTCACCTCGTAAATGTACTTTGTAAAAGTCTAGAAGGAATTAACTGGTCTTTTTTAAGCTCAGAAAATAGAGATATATATAATATTTTTAACGCAAATGATGTAATTATCATTGAAGATATAAATAATTTTAATTCTAAACAAAAGGAGGATTTTTTATTTCATTCTATTAATCTCTCCAAAGAATTAAGTAAGGCTTTGTTATTAACTTCGTCTCTAAAAGTATCAAAATTAAATTTCAAAACCTTAGATTTAGTTTCAAGGCTTGAGGCTATGAATACTGCATTTATAGAAGAGCCTGATGACACATTAATGGAGGCTTTAATAATAAAACTATTTAACGATCGTCAACTTTTAGTAAAGCCAAACACAGTAAACTTTCTTATGCAAAGAATTGAGAGATCTTATTTAGGGGTTTCAGAAATTATAGAGCTTATTGATAAAGTTTCTCTTTCACAAAAAAAATCAGTCTCTATAAAATTAATAAAGGCTTTAATAGACTAGGGCTTTATAGTTCCTTTAGCTCTATATTATTATTATTCATTATTATAGCTATTTTACCGTTTTTAAACTCTATAGCTTTCTTACCAAATAATTCATATCTCCAACCCTTTAGTGTCTTTATATCAGCATTATCATCTGCGATTAAGTCTTCTAAATCTTGAGTAGATGCAATGAGTTTTTGAGCAACCTCATATTTTTCAGAAACTGAATTTAAAAGAATTTTTAACAATGAAACTCTACTATTTGTTCCATGAGGTAATTTTCTTTTTTTTGGTAGCTTTGGAAGGTCTTTATCTTTCATAGATAAACCAATCAAAACATTATCAATAATTTCCTCTTTAACCTCTTCTTTTAATCTCAACCCATTTGATAAGGATCGCATACTATTAATTTCATCAATTGATTTGGGTTTTATCGAAGCCAGCTCATAAATAATATCATCTCTTAAAACTCTACCTCTAGGAACATTATTTAATTGGGCTTTTTTTTCTCGCCATAATGCCAGTTGATAAGTTATGGCTCTAGTTTTTATATCATAACTTCTAATTTTTAATCTTTTATAAGCATTTTTTGGACTTACATCGTAAGTATTTTCAGATAGTAAAATTTTTAATTCATCCTCTAACCAATCAGTCCTATCTTTTTCAATAATTTCTTTGTTTAAAATAGGGTATATCTCATAAAGATGCGTCACATCTCCAATAGCATATTTTAATTGTTTTTTTGAAAGTGGTCTTTTCGCCCAATTTGAAAATCTTGATGATTTATCTATTTTCTTGTTAAGAGTTTTATCAACAAGTTTTTCATAACCCACTGACTCACCAAAACCACATACCATAGCAGCTATTTGAGTATCAAAGATTGGTTGAGGAATTTTTCCAGACATTTTGTAAAAAATTTCAATGTCCTGCCTTCCAGAGTGCAAGACTTTTAAAATAGATTTTTTATTTAAAATTTTAATAAACGGCTTTAAATCAATATCATTTTCCAATGGATCAATNATTATTTCTTTATCATGAGTACAAATTTGTATTAAACATAATTTAGACCAATAAGTTTTTTCTCTTATAAATTCTGTATCAATTGTAATGAATTTTTCCTTNCTTATTGACTTACAAACCTCAACAAGCTCTTCATTTGTTTTTATTAATTCCATTTAAACCATATACATTAAATTTTTTTACTTGTCCTTGACAAAAGACTTTTAAATTGTCCTATTGCTCAAATAATTTTAAGGTAATCAAATGAATCATTATAGAACTCATAAATGTAACGAATTAAAAATAAGTGATGTTGATAAAAGTGTTAATTTATCTGGTTGGGTTAATAGAAAAAGAGATCATGGTGGATTACTTTTTATTGATTTAAGAGATCATTATGGTTTGACTCAGCTTGTTTTCGATCCTGATAGCAAAGCTTTTGATATAGCAGAAAAAATTACAGCTGAGACAGTTATAAAAATTTCAGGTAAAGTTGTTAAAAGAGATGATGATACAATAAATTCAAATTTATCAACTGGAGAAATTGAAGTTTATGTCGATACTTTAGAGGTATTATCTGAAGCAGAAGAATTACCATTACCTGTTTTCGGTGAACCCGATTATCCTGAGGATATTAGACTTAAGTATAGATTTTTAGACCTGAGAAGAGAAACGCTTCATGGAAATATAGTTTTAAGATCGGAAATAATTCAATCCATCAGAAATAGAATGATTAAAAATGATTTCTTGGAATTTCAAACTCCGATCATGACTGCCTCAAGTCCAGAGGGAGCTAGAGATTTTTTAATCCCTTCAAGAATTCATCAAGGTAGCTTCTATGCGCTTCCCCAGGCGCCTCAACAATTTAAGCAAATTTTAATGGCCTCTGGTTTTGATAAGTATTTTCAAATAGCTCCATGTTTTAGAGATGAAGACGCAAGAGCGGATAGATCACCTGGTGAGTTTTATCAACTTGATATTGAAATGAGTTTTGTCACACAAGATGATGTGCTGAATACTGTTGAACCAATCTTAAGAGATCTTTTTGAAGAATTTTCTTCCAATAAGAGAATAACAAAATCTTTTCCTCGTATTCCTTACCTAGAATCTATATCAAAATATGCTACAGATAAACCTGACTTAAGAAACCCTATAGAAATGTCAGATGTTACCGATGTATTTGAAGACTCTGGATTTAAAATTTTCTCTGAATCAATAAAGAAAGACGATAATGTAAAGGTCTGGGGAATTCCTGCAAAAGATGGTGGTTCTAGAGCCTTTTGCGATAAAATGAACTCATGGGCTATTAAAGAGGGACAGCCAGGGCTTGGTTATATATTTTTTAAAGACGGTTCAGGATCTGGTCCAATAGCTAAGAATATAGGGGAAGAAAAAACCTCTGCTATAAAAAATAAATTTAATTTAAGCGATAATGATGCTGTATTTTTTATATGTGGAATTCCTAAAACATTTTTAACATTTGCTTCAAGTGCCAGAGATAAGATTGGCAATGACCTTGGNTTAATTAATGAAGACAGTTTTGAGTTTTGTTGGATTGTTGATTTTCCTATGTATGAATTTGATGAAATTAACAAAAAAATAGATTTTTCTCACAACCCCTTTTCAATGCCTCAGGGTGGTATGGANGCACTTGAGAGTTTAAATCCTCTTGAAATAAAAGCTTTTCAATATGACATCGTTTGCAATGGTGTTGAACTATCTTCTGGCGCTATAAGAAATCATAAACCAGAAATTTTGTTAAAAGCTTTTGAGATAGCTGGTTATGACCAAGAAGAAGTAGAAAAAAGATTTGGTGCTATGAATAATGCCTTTAAATACGGTACACCTCCTCATGGAGGAATCGCACCAGGCATAGACAGAATAGTCATGCTTTTATCTGGTTCAGATAATATAAGAGAAGTTATTGCTTTTCCAATGAATCAACAGGCTCAAGATATTCTTATGGGCCCTCCCTCAAACGTATCTAACGAACAATTGAATGAGCTGGGCATTAGCATAAACGAAGATGATGATTAATAAGAAAATTATAAAATGAAAAACTTTTTTTTAGAGATTTTTACGTGGTGGAGCAGCCAAACACTTGGTACAAGAATATATACATTATTAAATGGTAAAT